>NZ_JBHWEL010000004.1:140486-143779 GCF_042734135.1 Streptomyces sp. NPDC059668
TCCCCCAGAGCCCCCACTGTCTCCTCGGCCCACCCCCACACCCCCCTATAGCGCGGTCGCCCGCCCCCCCCACAACGCCACACCACGCCGGCCACCTCCAGCCGCTCGGGCAGGAGCCTCGCCAGCCGGGCGAAGAAATCGGCCCGCCAGCCACTGCCCACGATGCCGAACCGTATGGGTGCTGTCGTCAAGTGTCCGTTCCTCCCCGCGTCCGCGGCCCGAGTCTAGCCCGGCGACCTTCTGCCACGTGCCACCGTGACCGGGCCCTTGCGGTGCGGGCGGGAGGGCCGCGGGGTCGGGTCGGTCCCGCGCTCGGGAGTCGGGGCCGCCAGGGGTGACCACCCGCATGGACCGCGTCTCCCACCACGCCGGTACGGCGGCGGGGGGAGGGGCCGGAAGCCAGGCGGGGACCAAGCCCCGCCCGCCTGGATCGGTCTCGTGTCCGCCGCGTGCGGCCAGGCCTGCGCCGCGGCCATGGGTGCGGCGGACGCTCCGGAGACGATCTCTAGCCGACGAGGCGGCGGCGCCACTCCAGGGGGGTGAGGGTGATGGCCCGGTCGGGGTCACGGTCCCCATCGGTCTGGAGACCGGCCGCTTCCAGAGCCGCCACGATCTCGTGCCCGATGGCTGCGGTGGTCTCGGACAGGCCGTCGAAGCCCCCGTAGAGGAGCGTCAGTCCGTGGCCGGCCACGGCGGAGTCCGTGCACTGGGAGTGAAAGTAGACGAAGCCACGGGCGTCGGCCCTGCCTTCGCCGCCGATCTCGGAGTGGCCGCAGCTGCGGCAGCAGGTGAAGTTCTCGCGTGCGGTGACGCCGGCCTCCCGCAGGGCGCTGAACGCGCGGGTGAGTCGCTCCGGGTCCGTCTCGCCCTGCCATCCGGCCTGCTCCGCGACGCGCTCCAGCCACAGCCGGTCGGCCAGTGCCCGCGCCTGCTCACGTGACACGGGCCGGCGTTCCGCGGTGACCAGGTACTCCTCGGCGAGCTCCGCCAGTTCCGCGCGGTCGGCGTAGCCGCCGACCAGCACCTCGCGGACGCGCTTCTCCAACTCCTCCCGCTCGCCCTCGTCCAGGTCGAGCGACGGCACCTCGGGGGTGGGGCCCATGTCCAGCAGCGACCAGTCCGGTCCAGCGCTCCAACCGGAACCCTGCCGGGCCCAGCCGGTCATCGCCTCGACCACGGCTTCGGCACCGTCGACCCTCACCTGGAAGTGCCGCGCGGCGACGCCGTCACGGTGCTCCAGCGTGTAATCCCCGCCGGCCTCGTGCCAGACCTGGGCGAAGACGTCAGGCAGGTCAGGTATCCGGTGCGCCACCAGGAACCGGTCACCCTCACCACCTATGCGCCGGACCAGCCCGGCCAACTCCCCCGCGGACACACGGACATGCCGCTCCCCGTTCTCCGTCCTCACCACGATCTCGAGCATGCGCAGACTCTGACACACCCCTCTGACACCAGACCTCCGCCGCTCGTTGTCGCGAACCTTCCACGACCGGCTGCGCGGGCAGGTTCGCGAGCGGGCGGGCCGGGAACCCCCGCATCGGGAGGACGCGTCCGACGATCTGTCCAGCCCGGCTCCGGCGCCCTGGCTCCGCCGGCGCCTGTCGCGACAGCTCTCCGGGCCGGAGCCTTGGGTCGGAGCCCTGGGCCGGAGCCCTGGGAAGGCCGCCGCATCAGTGCGGGACCTGCCGAGGACCCCGGCGGAGCCTGTTCAGCGGACCCGGATGAAGACCACGTCGTAACCGCTGTTCGTGGAGCGGGACTTGACGTAGACACCGTCGCTGCCGCCGTTGGGGTTGCCGGTGTTGCCCTCGACCGTGGTGAAGGACGAACCGGACACCGTCCGTACGATACCTATGTGCTCGTTGCCGCCGGTGAAGTCGCTTCCGCCGTCCCAGTCGAAGGCCACGATGTCACCCGGCTGCGGGCTGGTCGTCACCGACAGGTGGTAGTTGCCGGCCCGCGCCTGCTTGACCCATCCCGAGACATAGGAGTTGCGGTAGGAGCTGGCCCCGGTCTGCTTCGCGACCCAGCTCACGAAGGTCGCGCACCAGGCGTAGTTGCTGGTGGACAGTGAAAGACCCACGGCCGAACCGTAGCTGTTCGCGCGAGCGCTGCCCTCGACCGTGCCGACCTCGGCCTCGGCCACGTCGAGGATCTTGCCGTAGCCGCCGCCGGGCGGAGGCGACGACGGCGGGGTGACCGCCCCGTACAGCGCGGCCTTGGTGTTGGATCCCACATGGCCGTCGACCGAGAGGCCCTTCTCGGCCTGGAAGTCCCTGACGGCGCTGTCGGTGAGCCCACCGAAGTCGCCGTCGACGGCGAGGTCGGCACCGTGGTGATTGAGCAGGCTCTGCAGTTCGGTGACGCAGCCGCTGCGCTGCCCCTTGACGATCTCGCTCGGGCACGAGGCCGAGTTCAGGTTGATCGGAGCGGGCGCGCCGTTGCCGCCACCGCCGCCGATGTTCGCGTACAGGGCGGCTTTGGTGTTGGGCCCGACCTGACCGTCGGCGGTGAGCCCGCTCGCGGACTGGAACGCCTTCACGGCCGTCAGGGTCTGGGGGCCGAAGCTGCCGTCGACGTCGACGCTCTGGCCCTTGCCGTTCAGCAGGGACTGCAGCGTGGCGACGCAACCGCCGCTCAGCCCCTCCACGATGTTGTCCGGGCAGGACGTCGACCTCAGGTCCAGGCCCGTCGACGGTGACTCGTCGGTGTCGTACAGCGCCCGCTTGGTGTTGGTGCCGACCTGACCGTCGGCCGTGAGGCCGTAGGAGGTCTGGAAGCTGCGGACGGCACTCGCGGTCCCGGCGCCGAAGTCACCGTCCACGTCGACCGCGTAGCCGTGGTGACGCAGCAGTCGCTGGAGTTCGGTGACGCATCCGCCCTTGTCGCCCTGGACGACGTTCGCCGGGCACGAGGAGGACTGGAGATTGACGGGGGCGGGCGCCGAGCCTCCGGTCGCGTACAGCTTGCTCTTGGTCGCCGGGCCCACGCGCCCGTCCACGGCGATCGCTGTGGAGGCCTGGTACTCGCGGACCGCGTAGAGCGTGCTCGGCCCGAACTGACCGTCCACCACCAGACCGGCGCCGTGGGCGTTCAGCAGGTTCTGCAACTCCGTGACACAGCCGCTCAGCTGGCCCTGCACGATCTCGGCGGGGCAGGACGCGGAGGTCAGCTTGATCGCGGCCGGCGCCGCCGCCGCCGCCGGACCGGCACCGAGCACGATGCCGGCCGAGACCAGGGGCGGGGGCGGGGGGGCCGTCCCGGGCCGGGTCCGCCCGCCCGCCCCGGTGCGG
>NZ_JBHWEL010000004.1:143789-144266 GCF_042734135.1 Streptomyces sp. NPDC059668
GGGGGGGGGGGGGGGGGGGGGGGGGGGGGGGGGGCGGCGGCGCCCCCCCCCCCCCCGCCCCCGCCCCCCCCCCGCCCCCCCGCCCCCCCCCCCCCCCCCCGGGGGCCCCCCCCCACGTCCCGATCCGGATCCGCCAGCCCGCCCCGGTACGGTGCGTGTGCCGATGCTGTGAGCTTTCGTCTTCGGCGGGGACAAGGAACGCGAGTCTTCCCATGGCGGCGAGGTTCTCCTTCGGTTGCTGGAGCGGGGGCTGAGGCATCGATGAGTGACGCATGATCGTGTGGGGGGTTGGTGTGTCCTCGTCCGACGCCTTCCAGCCTGGTCCACGTGCTCACGTGCTCACGTGCTCACGTGCTCACGTGTTCACGTGTTCAAGTGGCTTGAGGCGCCCGGTGCGGACGGGGGTGTGCACACGCGTCCGCGGCCCCGGGCTTGCGGGGGCAGGAGGGGGCGGGGGGGGGAAAGGCGGGGGGACCA
>NZ_JBHWEL010000004.1:144276-154900 GCF_042734135.1 Streptomyces sp. NPDC059668
CGTTTTCGCGGGGGGCGCGGGCGCGCGCGGGGGGGGGGGGGGCGACGCGCGGGCGGGGCGCCCGGCGCGCGGGCGCTCGCGGGGGGCGGGGTGGGTCACTCGGCGGTCCGACCTGTCGGACCGGCCGGGCGGGTCTGGCAGGTCAGGCGGCGAAGCGCTTGAACGCCGCGCGGGTGCCCGACCCCGCGACGCCGTCGATCGCGCCCGTGTAGCCGTAGTCGTCCGCGAGCAGACGCTGCAGCGCCTTGATCGTGTTCGTGCCGGGGTCCCCATCGATGGCGCCCGTGTAGCCCCAGTACCTCGCGAGGCAGCGCTGGAAGGCCTTCCAGCTGTTGGTGCCCAGCTGACCGTCGATGGTGTCGGTGTATCCCCAGTAGTCCGCGAGGAACTGCTGGACGTTCTTCGCCTCGGCCGTGGTCAGACCGAAGTTCTGCGTCGCGGCCGCGGAGGCCGGCTGTGCGGCCGCCGCCGTCTGCGCGGTGCTCGCGGTCGCCGCGAAGCTGGTGCCCGCGGTCGCCACACTGCCGGCGGCGAGGCCGGCAACGGCGATGAGGCCGGCGATGGTCCTGCCCAGAGCGTTCGGTCGCATGCGTTCCTCTTTCGGTCGTGGGTCGGCACCTGTCCCGACTGGCGGGGAGGTGGCGAGACCAAAGGTGAACCGCGCCCGGGCACGGTGGCTACGGCCGTGGCGCAGGTGACGGTCTTACGGGACGACCACCCCGCTGACCTGCGACGAAAGCATCCGGTGGGACGGCCACGTGGGACACCTGTGACAGATGTGGCGGGCTCATGCAGAATGCGCAGCAGCGGAGGGGGCCGCTGTTCAGGCTGATGACCGCATTGGGGGGAAACATGCCGCGCTCCAAGGCGCTGCCCGCTGAACTCGATCCCTGCGCAAGGGAGTTGGTGGAGCGGTTACGCCAACTGAAGGACCACGGTGAGCTGACGATGCGGCAGCTCGCGGCCAAGACCGGCTACAGCGCCAAGTCGTGGGAAAGGTACCTGGGAGGTACGGCGCTGCCGTCCCGGGAGGCGGTGGAGGCACTGGCCCGGATCACCGGAGCCGATCCCGTGCCCCTGTTCGCGCTGCATGAGATCGCCGCCGACACCTGGAACAGCCCCCGCGCCAGGCCCGTCGCACAGCCCCGCCCCACCGCGCAGGAGCAGCAAGGGCAGCAGGAGCGGGAACGGGGAGATGAGCAGGAGCAAGGGCAAGACCGGGGGCAGGGGCAAGAGCAGGGGCAGGAGCAGGCGGTCAGGCCCACGGGTCCGCCTCTCGGGTTGCCGGACGCACCGATCGCGCTCACGGAGCCACCCGTCAACGGCCCGGCCCCCGGCCGCTTCCCGCACATCGCCCTCACGGCAGGCGTCGTCGCCCTGACCGTGGCCGTCCTCGCGGCGCTGTTGCTCATGCTGCGCCTCGACGAGGACGGGACCTCGGCGGCCGTCGCCGTTGCGCCCAGCACCGCCGTGGCCTCGTCGCGGGCCTCCTACACCTGCCGCATCACTCGCGTCGACGGGCGTTGGTCGGCAGGCGTCAACAACGGCCGCAACACCGAGATCTCCTACGGCGCCACAGGCGACGACGTCGCCGAGGCGCAGTGTCTGCTGCGCCGGGCGGGCATCTCACCCGGCGGGATCGACGGCATGTTCGGCCCGCTCACACTGCGGGCGGTCAAGGCGTTCCAGCATCGCGCGGGCCTGGTCGCCGACGGCATGCTGGGGCCGCGCTCCTGGACGGCGTTGCGCGGATGACACCCAGCGCACCCTCACCACCGGGCGCTCGACTGGCCGCCGCGCTGCGGCAGTTGAAGCAGCGCACCGGTCTGAGCCTGGCGCAGCTCGCGGAAGCGACCACCTTCAGCAAGTCGTCCTGGGAGCGCTACCTCAACGGCAAGACCTTGCCGCCCCGCAGCGCGGTCAAAGAGCTGTGCCGTCTCGCCGGCGAACCCGCCGACCATCCGTTGGCGCTCCTGGACATCGCCCGGACGGACCGGACGGACCGGACGGACCGGACGGAAGACAGCGCTCCGACGCGGGGGACGCCGGCTCGACAAGGCGGCGGCACCCGAACGGACACACGCGCTTCGGCCCCCGCCACCGCCGTGCCCGGAACCGGTCGAAGCGAGCCGGTCCCGAACGACGCCGACCTCACCGGCACCGACCCCACCCCCACCGAGCTCACCCGCACCGACCCCACCGGACGCCGGCGCGCCACCGTCCTCACCGCCGTCGCGTCGGTCTGTGCCGTGCTCCTGGGAACGCTCGTGCTCATCCACCTTCCCCCCTCGCAACGCAAGCAGGCGTCACCGTCCCCGCCGTCCCCTCCGGCCGGCGGCGCGCTCTGCCGGGCCACCGCCTGTCAGGACAAGGACCCGATCACGACGAAGTGCGCCGCCGACCCGTTGACCCTCGCCGAGCACGAGACCGCCACGGGTGCCTGGGTCCAGATCCGCTACAGCCAGGAATGCGGGACGAGCTGGGCCCGGATGTGGGGCACGGTCGTGGACGACCGGGTCGAGATGCGGGTGGGCGGCCGGGCCGGCTCCCTGCGCGGTGCCCGGGTCACCAGCCGCAACGAGGCCGACACCTACGTCCACACCCCCATGAGCGTGGTCAGGACCGGGACATCCGTGCAAGCCTGCTTCAGCCCCGCGGCGGGCGGCGGGAAGGAATGCTTCGAGATCTCCGCCCCCTGAGACGCCGGACGCCCCGTGCTGCGACTTGCGTGGAACGTCGAGTTGTTGCTGGTCGAGCCCGTCCCGCCTCGGCCACGTCCGCGCTCGTCATGTCGGAGGTGATGTCGGCCGCCGCACGGGCCCGGTCTTCAGGAGGACGGCGTGTTGATTTCCTGTTCGGCCCAGACGGTCTTGCCGACGGAGGAGTGACGGGTGCCGCGTCGACTGGAGAGCTGCGCGACGAGGAAGAGGCCGCGGCCGCCCTCGTCCGTCGGACGGGCATGCCGCAGACGTGGCACGGAATCACTGGTGTCGGTCACCTCGCAGACCAGCACCTCGTGGCGGATCAGGCGAAGGGTGATGGCGCCGGCACCGTGTCGTACGGCGTTGGTGACCAGCTCGCTGACGATGAGTTCCGTGGTGTCGGCCAGACCCTCCAGTCCCCATCCGGTCAACTGGGCCGTGGCGACGGCCCGGGCGTGCGCGACGACGACCGGATCGTGCGACAGGTCCCAGGTGGCGATCTGCGACGGCGGGAGCGAACGTGTCCGCGCCAGGAGCAGCGTGGCGTCGTCCTCCAGCGCCCTGGTCGGCAAGGTGTCGAACGCGGCCGTGCAGAGTTCGTCCAGAGGTCGGCCCGGTCGCGCGAGGACGGTGCCCAGCCGACGTATCCCCGCGTCGATGTCCTGGTCCCGGCTCTCCACGAGCCCGTCGGTGTAGAAGGCGATCACACATCCCTCGGGCAGTTCCAGTTCCACCGCCTCGAAGGAGGCCGGTCCGACACCGAGCGGCAGACCGGCGGGAAGGTCGGGGACCGAGACCTCACCCCGCGGCGAGATCACCACGGGGGGCGGGTGGCCCGCCCGGGCCATCGTGCAGCGCCGGGTGGCGGGGTCGTAGACGGCGTACAGGCAGGTGGCACCGGCTTCCGCGCCGGCGCGTTCCGTACTGCCGCTGTCCTCCGCGTCGAGGCGCGAGATGGTGTCGTCGAGGTGGGCCAGCAACTCGTCCGGGCACAGGTCCATGTTGGCGAGGGTGTGCACCGAGGCCCGGAGCCGGCCCATGGTCGCCGCGGCGTTGATGCCGTGCCCGACCACGTCGCCCACGACCAGGGCCACCCGGGCGCCGGACAGCGGGATGACGTCGAACCAGTCGCCGCCCACGCCATGCTGTGTGTCGGCGGGCACGTAGTGGGACGCCACGTCCACGGCCACCCCGCCGATGAGCCGGCCTGGCAGCAGGGTGCGCTGAAGGGCGAGGGCCGCGGCATGCTCGCGCACGTAGCGGCGGGCGTTGTCCAGGGACAGGGCGGCACGAGCGACGAGTTCCTCGGCCAACCGCAGGTCGTCCGCCTCGAAGGGCACGGAGTCGGCCATGCGGAAGAAGACCGCCACGCCGAGCACCGCACCGCGCGCGTGGATCGGGACGATCATCAGCGAGTGCATCGCGTACCTGCGTATCCTGTCCGACCGTCGCTGATCCCGGTCGAGCCAGGTGTCGCTCGAGGCGTTGACCACCGGTTCGAGGTGTGACTTCCCCGAGGCCAGGACCTCCGTGAAGGGGGAGGGAGACGGTACGGACACGATGTCGCCGCGTTTCCAGATCGACTCCGGGGCGCCCTCGTGGATCGATGCCACCCCCGCTCTGCGAAAGGCGGGGACGTAACCGTTCGTCGAGCCCAGCCGGGTCGGCGAGTCCTCACCCAGCGAGACGGAGTCCGCGAGGTCCACGGCGACGAAGTCCGCGATACGGGCCACGGCCAGGTCGGCCAGTTCCTGCCCGGTTCTCGTCACCTCCAGCGTGGTGCCGATCCGGGTGCTGGCCTCGCTGAGCACGGCGAGGCGCTCGCGGGCCCGCTGCCGGTCCGTCACATCGACGCTCATGGCGCACACCCCCGCGGTGCGCCCGTCGGCGTCGTCGAGACGGAAGAACGAGGTCGAGAAGGAGTGCTCCTGCTGTGGCTTCGTCGGCATCCACGTGCGGTACTCGTGATCGACCAGCGGCTCCCCGCTCTTCAGGACCCGCCGCATGACCGCCTCGACCGTCTCGGCCTCGGGTCCCGGCAGCACCTCTGTCAGCCGGCGCCCGAGCCGCTTCTCGCGGGGGATGCCGTCCTGGAGTGCCAGCGCGTCGTTGACCCAGGTGCAACGCAGGTCGGTGTCACGTACGGCGATACCGATCGGCGCCCCGCTGAGCAGCGCCTGCACGCCGGCCCCGTTCATCGGCCAGCCGGGAACGGTCGTCGTCTCGGTCGCGGTGACCAGCCACCGCATGCCTCCGTCCCGCTCCGTGAGGGGGCAGACCCGCAGGTGCACGTCGAGCGGGGTGCCGTCGCGGCGGCGTAGTCCCGCGATCCCGGACCAACCGTCGCTCCGGCGGCTCCGATCCGTGAAGGCGGGTGCCCTCAGGATCACCTCCGGGTCCATCAGCAGCCGACCGACGAATCGGCCGATCGCGTCGGCGGCCGAGAAGCCGCTGAGCCGCTCGGCCCCCCGGCTCCACGCGACCACCAATCCGCGTGCGTCCACCGCCGCCATGGCCGTGCCGGACGGGTGCCCGGCTCCTTGTCCGGCGTCGGGCAGCGTGTCCCTGGCTCTGGCCATTGGCACCGTCCCTCCTTCAGAGAGTCGATCGGGCGGCAGGACTGCCGTCGGCGAGGCGGTCGAGCCAATCCGCCAGGAGCGCGCCCTCGGAGGGTGTCATCGCGACGGTGCCGCTCCGGGTCAACGCCTCGCGCAGGGCCGCGGCTCGGCAGGGCACGTCCGGGCTCTGCCCGGCGACGGTGCTCGCGGTCGTGATCATTCGCAGCGCGTGTTCACGGGCCGTCGCCGGCAGGCTCTGATCCCGCTCGGAAGGGGGCGTCGCGATGAGTGACAGCACGACACCCAGGCCCATGGCGTGGACGAGCTGCGTGGCCCGGTCCACGCTCATGCGGAGCCGGCCGTCCGCGGCCACGCGGGCAAGGATCCGGCGCAGGATCGCGATGGTCTCCAGTCCCTCCGGTATGCCGCCGCGATAACGGCCTTCGCCGTACATCAGTACGTAGAAACCCGGCCGGGAGAGACCGAACCCGACGTGCAGGTCCCAGGAACTACGCAGATCGGCGACGGGGTCGTCGGTCTGTTCGAGGGACTGCTTCTCGCGCAGATACTGCTGGAAGCCGTACGCCGCGAGGGCGTCGAGCAGTCCGTCCTTGTCCCCGAACAGCCGGTACAGAGTCGGCGGCTGCACGCCGGCCGCCGCACTCACGGCGCGCGTCGAGATGCCCGCACGTCCTTGGGAGCTCAGGAGCTCCGCGGCGGCGCACAGGACCCGTTGCCGGGTGCGTACAGCCCGTTCTTGCATCTGTCCAATTTATCACTGTTATTACAACTTTCCATAGCATTGATATAGAACGTATCGAACGTCCGGCGAGGCCTGCGCCCGCGACCGGCTGCTCCGTGACCGACCGGCTGCTTCGTGACGGACCGGGCACCGCCGCCGCACGGAGCCACGGCCACCTGAGGGACCATGGCATCGAGAAGATCGTCCGAGAGCTCCGTGTCCACCGGATCCTGGAAGGAACCAACGAGATCATGCGCGTTATCGTGGCCCGCGGCCTGACGGGGGCGTCCGGATGACCGGCCCCCACGACGCCGGGGCGGCCACCGGCACCGACGACTTCGTCCTCCTGCGCACCGAGGGGCACGCCGCGTACCTCACCCTCGACCGGCCCCGGGCGCTCAACGCCCTCACCCACGCCATGGTCCGCCGTATCGGCTCCGCGCTCACGGCCTGGGAACACGACCCGGCGGTGAAGACCGTCGTCGTGACCGGCGCGGGGGAGCGGGGCCTGTGCGCGGGCGGCGACATCCGTGCCATCCACGACGACGCCCGGAACGGGGACGGCACGGCGTCGGCGGCCTTCTGGCGCGACGAGTACCGGCTCAACGCCCGTATCGCGCGCTACCCGAAGCCCTATGTCGCCGTGATGGACGGCATCGTGATGGGCGGCGGCGTCGGAGTCTCCGCGCACGGCAGCGTACGGATCGCCACCGAACGTTCGCGGATCGCCATGCCCGAGACGGGCATCGGCTTCGTCCCGGACGTCGGCGGTACCTATCTCCTCTCCCTCGCACCCGGCGAACTCGGCACGCACCTGGCGCTCACCGGAGTTCCGGTGGGCGCGGGCGACGCCCTGCTGTGCGGGCTGTCCGACCACTACGTGCCGTCCGCATCCCTGCCGCGGCTGGTCCAGGACCTCGCCCACGCGCCGGTACGAGAGGTCCTGGGCCGTCACGCCAGGGACGCGCCGCCCGGGGACCTCGCGGAAGCACGGCGCTGGATCGACGCCTGTTACTCCGCGGACACCGTCGAGGAGATCGTCGACCGGCTGCTGGATCACGGGGACAGCGCGGCCAAGCAGGCCGCGGAGACCCTGCTCACCAAGTCACCCACCGCCCTCAAGGTCACCCTCGCCGCGATGCGCGCAGCCCGCCTGACCACCACCCTGGAGGAAGCGCTCGACCGGGAGTACCGCGTCTCCTGCGCGGCGCTCACCCGACCGGACCTCGTGGAGGGCATCCGCGCCCAGGTCGTCGACAAGGACCGGGACCCGCGCTGGTCGCCGTCGACACTCGCCGAGGTCACGGACGCGGACGTCGCGCGCTTCTTCACCCCGCTCGGCGAGCGTGAACTCGGCCTCGCGGCCGCCGACATCGCGTAGGAGGGGCACCGGAGGGCGGAACCGTAGCGTTCGCCGGTGCCGGGGCGCTCACAGCGGACTGCCCGGTACCGGGCCCCGTACGGGGAGCCCGGCGAACCGCGACCGCGGCCCGGGTGCGGGGCGCCGCTCAGGATCACGGACCCGCTTCCGGCGGGTGACGAGGCAAGGGGACGGAGAGTTCACGAGTGAATGGCCGAACTCGCCGCGAGCCGGGCGAGTTGTACGACGCGAGCGGCCACGACGTGCGAACGGCGTTACATTCACGCGGTGTTCGCGGCCGCCGGCCAGAAGGAGGGGGGCGAACACCTTCGCCGGGAAGGCGGTCGGCGTGCTTCACCCGCCGCTGACCCACAGGTCACGGCCGTCTGCTCCCACCGGCGAGACGAAGATCACGGCGGTTGGGACGGTCTTGGCCATGAACCCGACACGCGGTACGGTCAGTGCGATATCGACGACGGCATGGCGGAAGCCGGTGGAAATCCGGCACGGTCGCGCCACTGTGAACGAGACCCCCTCCTCAGGGGGTCTCTCAAGTCAGACCCGCAGCTGTCGTCCTGTGCACCACCGAGATGGGACGCGAACTCCCGAGGAGGTCCTGCCATGGCGCAGACCGTCGCTCCGCCGACAGCCACCCCGATCCCCGCCAAGCTGCCGATCGGCACGATCGTCCCCTGGGCGGTCTTCTTCGGCATCCTGATGCTGGTCCTGCTGTACTTCGTCGGCGCCGAGCAGGGTGCCACCGCCGTCGTCTCCGGCGAGGACGTCCACGAGTGGGTGCACGATGCCCGCCACCTCCTCGGCTTCCCCTGCCACTGACGAGGGACACCGCGCACCCATGAACTCCGCAACCGTCCGAAACCTTCTCGTGCGGGGCATGCTCGCCGGCCTCGCCGCCGGTGTGCTGGCCCTCGTCGTCGCCTACTTCCTGGGCGAGCCCAGCGTCGACGACGCCATCGGGTTCGAAGAGGCCCACGCCCCGGCACACGGGCACGAGGTCGAGATCGTCAGCCGTAGCCTTCAGTCCACCGGCGGCCTCGCCACCGGCGTACTGATCTACGGCGTCGCCTTCGGCGGCATCGCCGCCCTCGCGTACTGCTTCGCGCTCGGCCGCGTCGGCCGCTTCAGCCCGCGCGCGACCGCGTTGCTGCTGTCCGGCTGCGCCCTGCTCGCGGTGTACGTCGTGCCGTTCCTGAAGTACCCGGCCAACCCGCCGTCCGTCGGCGACCCCGACACCATCGGCAAGCGCACGACGCTGTACTTCCTGATGATGGTGCTCAGCGTGCTGCTCGCGATCGCCGCGGTGATCCTCGGCAAGCGGCTCGCACCTCGTTGGGGTACCTGGTACGCGACCGTCGCCGCGGTCGTCTTCTTCGTCCTCGTGATCGGAATCGCCTACGAGTTCCTTCCGGTCATCAACGAGGTGCCGAAGGACTTCCCGGCCACCCTGCTGTGGCGGTTCCGTACCTCGGCCCTCGCCATCCAGCTCACCCTGTGGACCGGCTTCGGTCTGGTCTTCGGGGAGTTGGCACAGCGTCTGCTGGCCCCGCGACCGGCGGCGGCCGTGGCCGCGGGAGCAACTCCCGTACCGAACTGACACGTTCACCCTGGGACGACGTACGAGGAGACGTACGAGAAGACGTACCGAAGACCGCTGGGACATCAGCGGGCGATCACACGCGGAGGGCCACCGGAACCGTCCGGGGGCCCTTTCGCGTTCTCCCGGAACCCACGATCTGCGAACGGGGGGACGGCTCGCGAGACTCCCCGATCACGCAAGGGCGACGACGGCCACAGGGAGGGACGCGGGCGTAGGGCCCGGGTGACCGGAGGACCACGACGTCACCCCGTGGTGAGGGCCCGTGCCCTGTCGTCCTCAACCCCGGTCGCACCCGTGAAACCTCGCCTCGGGCCGTCCCGTCGGGCCGCCTGGGCGCGCCGCACGACAGGGCGGGAGCAGGCGTCCGGAGCGAAGAACGGCGGCAACTCCGGCGCCGGGGCGTCGCGTTCGCGGGGGACCGTACCCCGTCGTCGGATTCCCACGGGTACGGGGCCCGGCACCGCGCGAGTCGGTCGAGCAGCCGCAGTGCCGTCTCCCGGTCGGCGTCCCCGTGTCGTGGCCACGGCCGGATCCGTACGCGGTCGGTCCCGACGGTCGCCGCGTCCGCCAGGCCGTACCGGGCGCCTGCCGCATGGTCTCCCCCAGGGTCACGTGGCGACGAGGTGCGGAACGCGCAGGCCGAGGCCCACGCCCTGCCGACGTCCGAAGCGGATCGTGGTCGCGTGATCACGGATCATAGCGTCCACCCCGTGCCCGTCGTGCACCGAAGAGTGGATCGCCCGGATCAGGTCTTCGGAGGTGCCGACGCCCCTCGTCGTCGGCACGGACGGACGGCTGTGGGGGACATCACGGGGTCCACGGGGGAGCAAAGTGCGATATTGGCGATGTGCAGCATTCAACCATTTTGCCCGAGCGTGTCCTGGCGACGGTGGTCGGGGCGATGCGTCACCTGGCCCATCGGATCCGCGACCGGCGGCCGGGCCATGTGGTGCACGGTGTGAAGACCCTGATCGCGGCACTGCTCGCCTGGGGTGTCGCGGCTCCGTGGTCCCCCGGCGGCAGCCCGTATCTGGCGGTCGCCACGGCACTGCTCATGGTCAACGCGTCGACTGTGTACCAGTCCGTGACCAAGGCGGCGCAGAACGTCGTCGCGAAGCTGGGCGGCCTGGTCCTCGCTCTCGCGACCGCCTGGCTCTTCGGGGTGACCGCCGGCAGCGTCGCGGTCATCGCGGTCGTCGCGGTGCTGGGAGGGCCCCGTCGCACGACCGACGACCGGCTCCAGATCGCCTCGACCGCGGTCATCGCCCTGGCCGCCACGGCGACCGCGCCGGTGGGAAACCTCCTGTTCCCCGCGCTGCAGACGCTGACCGGAGCGGTGGCGGGTATCGCCGTGAACGCGCTCGTCCTGCCCCCTTTGTACGTGGACGAGTCCGAAGCGGCCGTGCGCGATGTGGCCCACGCCATCGGAGGGTTGCTGCGGGACATGGGTGACGGTCTGGCCGACCGGAACCTCACCGTCAAGGCGCACGCGTGGTTGCACCGGGCACGCACCCTGGAGAAGCGGGGGGGGGGCCGCGCGGGGGGGGGGGGGGCGGCGGCGCCGGGGGGGGGGGGGGCCACCCCGGGTGCGGCCCCCCCCCGGCGCCCGCGCCGGTCCGACGCGCGCGCGTGGAGGGGCTTTGG
>NZ_JBHWEL010000004.1:154910-181781 GCF_042734135.1 Streptomyces sp. NPDC059668
ACACCCACCCGCCCACCCCCCCCGGAGCCCCCCCGCGCCCGCCCCCGCCCCCCCCCCCCCCCCCCCGCCCCCCCGCGCCCCCCCCCCCCCGACGAGAGCCTGCGGTGGAACACGCGGTGTGCCGCGCACGCGAGGCGCAAGGACGTGACCTACGGCGAGGCGTTCAGGACATTGCGCGGGGCGACCCTCCAGGTGCGCGGTATCGCGCGGACGTTGGCCGACAACGCCCATGACCACCACACGGACCACCATCTGGGGCAGCAGTTCCTCGACCGCTACGCCGAGACCCTGGGCCTGGCCGGGGCAGCCGTCCAGGAGTTCGTCGACCCCGGTGCGGCGACCGGCTCGCCGAGCGCGACCCGGGACCGGCTGCGCGGAGCGCTCGACAGCGTCCTGGACTGGCACGACACCATGACCGACCTGATCGGCCGGGGCACCCTCACCAAACCGGGTGCCTGGTACGTCTACGGCTCGCTCATGACGGACGTGGAAAGACTGCTGGCCGATCTGGACTACGCGGACGCGCGCTGAGTTCCGCTACGCCTGCCGGGAGGGAGTTCCGCGGGAGGCGCCGGAAAGGTTCCGCCCGAGGTCGGAGGTGATCCCCACGGCCTTTCCGGAACCGTTACCTGTTTGCCCCGTTGACACTCCGCATCTCCGCTACCTAGTGTCACGCCAACGTTCCGAATGCGTGGCGAAATCTCGAACAGCGAAAGGCAACTTCCCCGCGCGTCAACGGAGTTGGCGCACGCCTGCCGGTACGCCGTGGCGTGGGCCCACCTGCGTCGAGGTGTACGCGGGCACAGGGATCGTCGAGGTCGGCAGGCCCCGGCGGTGCCGCGCCACGCCGACGCACCGAGCGGCACGTCTGCGAGACACGGAGGCTCCTGAGCACGAATCCCGGTAATGCGCCGAGCGACCTGGCCGCCGGTCATCCCGTCGAGATGCCATGGCGGTTCACTTCCGCGGTGATGTGCGCCAGACCTCCGACGACCTCGGTGGCCACGGCCCGATCCGCGAGGTCCCCGAGCCGATCCGCCGCAGCGTGCCGCTCTGTTCGAAGATCAGGCTGCCCAAGTAGCCCACGGATCTTCCCCCACGGCACCCACTTGTGAGACCTGGGCCCGGACGCGGTGCGGTCAGTCCGCTCCGTCCGGCCCGAAGCACCTTCCCGCAGTCATCCGATACGCCGTCATCTCCTCAACGACGAGAAGAACAAGGACCGATCATCATGCGCAACCGAAGAGCTGCCCTCGCTGCCCTCGCCGGAGCTGTCTCCGTGGCTCTCACCCTGTCCGCCTGCGGCAAGGACGACAAGGGAAGTCCCGAGGAGGGCACCATCGGCATCGCGATGCCGACGCAGGCCTCCGAGCGCTGGATCGCCGACGGCAAGAACGTCGTCAAGGACCTACAGGCCAAGGGATACAAGACGAAGCTGGTCTACGGCGAGGACGACCCGAAGACCCAGGTCTCGCAGATCCAGGACCTCATCACGCAGGGCGTCAGCGCGCTGATCATCGCGGCCATCGACAACAAGTCGCTGAACAACGTGCTCCAGCAGGCGGCCGCCGCGAAGATCCCCGTGATCTCCTACGACCGGCTCATTCTCGGGACCAAGAACGTCGACTACTACGCCTCCTTCGACAACGAGCAGGTCGGCCGCCTCCAGGCCCGCTACATCGTCGACAAGCTCGGTCTGGAGGACGGCAAGGGGCCGTTCAACATCGAGCTCTTCGCCGGTTCTCCCGACGACAACAACACCAAGTACTTCTTCGACGGCGCGATGCACCTCCTGAAGCCGTACCTCGACAGCAAGCAACTGATCGTCCGGTCCGGTCAGACCGCGCTCGCCGATGTGACCACCCTGCGCTGGGACGGTCCCACCGCCAAGAAGCGCATGGACGACGTCCTCGCCACGTCGTACGGGACCAAGACTGTCGACGCGGTCCTGTCGCCGTACGACGGCATCTCCATCGGTGTCCTGACGGCGCTGAAGGCGCACGGCTACGGTTCCACCGCCAAGCCGCTGCCGGTCATCACCGGCCAGGACGCCGAACTCGCCTCGGTGAAGTCGATCATCGCGGGCGGCCAGTCGCAGACCGTCTACAAGGACACCCGTGAGCTGGCGGACGTCACGGCGACCATGGTCGACGCCGTGCTCACCGACCAGCAGGTGAGGGTCAACGACACCCGCACGTACGAGAACGGGGCCAAGGCCGTGCCGGCCTATCTGCTGCAGCCGAAGAGCGTCGACAAGTCCAACTACGAGATCGCCCTGGTCGCGACCGGCTACTACACCGACGCCGAGCTCAAGTAGCCGCACGGAGGCGGCGTCACCCCGCTCGGGCCGGGGCTCCGACCGACGTCTCGCTGCCGGGAGTTGAGGTGAAGGTGCCGGAGATTCCCCGTCGCCATCGCACTCCGGTGCCCGGACGTGCAGGCCGAGGCCCCGCGCCCGCCGTTCTCCCGGCGCCGCCTTCGCACGCGACGGGTCCGGCCGCCCCACGGTGGGACAGCCGGACCCGTCGCGCGTGGCGAGCCGTTCTACGGCGCGGAGATCTCGGCGGTGAGACGGCCGGTCCAGGGGCACCAGTAGAGGCCGGGGAGGAAGGCGCCGCCGGCCTCGTCCAAGTGGTCCTCGACATAGGGGATGGTGGAGTCGCAGACCTCGATGGCTGCGTCCGCGAAGCTGACGGTGTCGGGGTTGTAGTGGAAGTCCCACTGGGGGTTGTAGCGGGCCTGGGTCTTGATGATCCTGCCGATGACGATCTTGCGGTCCCCGTGCTTGACGATGTCACGGGCTTCCTGGATCAGGGCCGGCCTGGTGATCTCGACGACGAAGTTGTGGCCGGTGACGTCGCGCAGGTTGAAGTACGCGGCGTCGGTGGCGGCACCGGCCGGTCCGGCCTGGCCGACGGTCAGGGCGAGCAGCGTGGTGGCCGCGAGGGTGCAGATCCGGGAAGTGATGCGTCGCATGAAGGCAGCTCCGTGCCTAGGGCCGTGATCATCACGGCCGGTCGTGACTGAATGTAGCCGCTTCGTCACTCAAGGTGAACAATCCAGGGTGATCGGGTTTCCCGAGTCCGGTCGCCCCCACCTCACCGTTCGATGCGACGCGACGCGATGTGACGTGGTGGGGTCTCGGAGGGGGCAGAGCGGTTTCGTGGGGCCGGCGGCCCGCCGGTGCCGGCGGGGTCCGGTCGACCGGCGCGGACCGCGGGACGCCACGGCCTCCCGTCACCCGTCCACGCGGTCGGCGTCCACCTCGCGTACGAGGTCGAGCGCCCTTCCCAGAGTGGTGAGCCGGGCGTCGAGCGACTCGCCCGCGGGGTAGAAGCGGACGGTGTCGACACCGGCGGCACGCCAGACGCGGAGCCGCTCCCGCACCATGTCCTCCGTGCCGATCAGTGTCGTACCGAGCACCATCTCGTCCGTGACGAGACCCGCCGCCCCGTCCCGGTCCCCGGCCTGCCAGCGCTCCTGGACCTCGGTGGCGATCTCCGCCCAACCCTGCCTGCTGTAGGCGTCGTTGTAGAAGTTCGTGGTCGCGGAGCCCATCCCGCCCAGACTGAAGGCGAGTTCCTTCTTCCGGCCGGCCACCATCGCGCGCAGCGCGTCCTCGTCCTCGGCGAAGGCCACTTCGGCACCTTGGCAGACGTCGAGACTGGAACGCGTACGTCCGCCGGCGGCGAGGCCCGCGTCCAGGTGGTCGAAGTAGGCCGCATTGGCGCCCTCCGGCACGAAACTCGTGCCCAGCCAGCCGTCCGCCACCTCCCCGGTGAGTCTCAGCATCTTGGGGGACAGGGTGGCCAGGTAGACGGGCAGGTCGTACTCGGCACGCATCGACATCCGCATGGGCCGGCCCTGGCCGCCCGGCAGCGGAATCGTGAACTCCCGTCCCTCGTAAGCGATCTTCTCGCCCGCGACGGCCTGCCGCACGATGTCCACGGTCTCCCGCATCCGTGACAGCGGGCGCGCGAACGGTACGCCGTGCAGTCCCTCGATCACCTGGGGGCCGGAGGAGCCGAGCCCGAGGAGGAAGCGTCCCTCGGAGATGACGGACAGTGTGATGGCCGCGCGGGCGATGGCGGTCGGGGTGCGGGTCGCGAGCTGGATGATCCCGGAGCCGAGCAGCATCCGCTCGGTCCGCGCGGCCAGATAGCCGAGAGGGGAGGGGGCTTCGGAACCCCAGGCCTCCGCCACCCAGCAGATGTCCATCCCGAGCTTCTCGGCCTCCACCACGAAGTCGACGGTCTCGCTCCAGCGGCCCGTCGAGGCCTCGATCGTCGTAGCTGAACGCATCACGCACCGGACCCTTCCGCGTCCTCGGCCAGCTGCCTGATGGCATCGACCGTGCCGACCATGCTCCGCTCGAACTCCCGCAGCCGTACGAACACGATCTTCTGCTCCTTGTCCGGCATCCGGTCGATCGCGAAGGAAAGCCCCGAACGGCCGGGGCCCATCTGCATCCACTGGGTCAGTTCGGTACCGGCGTCCGTGGCCGCGAGGGTGAATCGCCAGACAGCGCTGGGGAGTTGTGGATCCGCGACCGCCCAGGCGAACACCTGGTCCTCCTCGCACTCCACGACGTACGAGGTCGTCTCCCACTCGCCGAGCGACTCGTGCCTGCTCCGGCCGACGAACCGGGCGCCGACCGCGGGAGCCGTGACCTCGTCGAGCCAGTGGACCGACTGCAGTTCGGCGCTGAGCGTCGGCATGAGATGGATGTCCGAGACCAGCTCCCACACCCGCCGGGGCGGTGCGTCGATCCGGATTCGTGCCTCGACCGTCGGTCCGTCCGCGTAGCGCGCGCCCGTCCACTCCATGGCTCGCTCGGCCTTCCTCTCGATTCCGCCCGAAACCGCCTCTGGAGCGGCTCTGAGCTTGAGAGTTGCGTAGATGAACTCACCTGTCAAGGAAGAGCGACCCCGGCCTGCGGGGTGGGAGACGGGGCACCGGGGGTGGTCGGGTGCGGGTGGTCGGGCGAGGGTCAGGCCGTGAAGCGCTGCCGGATGGCGGGGCGTTCGGCGAGGTGCCGGGGGTATCCGGGGCCGAGACGGGGGTGGGTGTCCTCCGCGGTCATGGGTTCCCCGCAGTCGGCGCAGACCACCTCGGCGGCGCTCTCGTGCCCGCAGCGGTCGTGGTGGAAGACGACCGGTGGTCCCTGCTCACCGCTGAGCCAGCGGTTGCCCCAGCTGTTCATGGCCGCCAGCACACCGAAGAAGTCGCGGCCCATGTCGGTGAGGACGTAGTCGTAGCGCACCGGTTCCTGCTGGTAGGCCCTCTTCTCCAGGAGGCCTTCGTCCACCAGTCGCCGGAGCCGGGCGGTCAGGGTGTTGCGGGCGATACCCAGCTCCTGCTGGAAATCGTCGAACCGCTTGATCCCGTAGAACGCCTCCCGGAGGACCAGCGGCGTCCACCAGTCGCCCAGCAGATCCATCGTGCGCGCGATGGAACACGGCCAGTTCGCAAAAGAAGTCCGCCTCATGCGCCCAGCATACGAGGGTCTCATGACAGGACCCAGCAGCTCGGAAGGGGATGGCCGGGCGGAGGTCACGGCCGTCGTCGCCGGGCCGGGCCGAGCACGTCCGCGGTCACCGCGCCCGGCGGTCCGGCCCGTGCGACGGCTCTGCCGCCCGCCGGTGCGAACGAGCGGCGGCCTGCCTGCGGTGGGCGGCGCGGACACCGGCTTCTGCGGCCGTGGTCACCGGACGCAGGCGGTGCGGCTGACCCACTGGGCCAGTGTGAGTCGCCTGGCCACCGCCGCCCGGGCCGGATTGCGTCGGCGGATCGGCACGTGCCCGCACTCGCGACGGTCGGCGAAGCGCGTCCGCCGGTTCGCGTCCCGTTCGCAGACCAGGGCCTCGCGCAGGAGGGACAGGTGGGCCGGCACGGCCGCGAGACGGTCGTACTCGTCGCGGCAGGGGCCGCCGCAGGCGGTCACGTGGGCGGCGACCGCGCTGGCGTCGGCCGGTGCGAGGGCCTGGAGTGCGTGCCCGGCGAGGAGGTCACGGATCGTGCCGCATTCCTTGGTCGAGGTGAGCATGATCGGGTGTCCTATCTGTGCTGGGTGGTGTGCCGCTCCGTGCGAGAGGCTCGCCACCTGGGGGTTCACGCTCCTACTTTCGCCCACGGAGGGGGCCCGGCACATCGTCCCCACGCAGCGAATCCCGGCTACCACGGGCGTGGTAGCCGGGATGGCGGGCTACGGCCGGTGCAGACGCGCCCTGGCAAGCCGTTCGCAGGGTGTGCCCTCATCGCAGGGCTGGGTCCGCCGTCGCCGTCGCCGTCGCCGTCGCCGTCGGAGCGGCGGGCGGGCGAGCAGGCAGGCAGGCGGGTGGGCGAGCGGGCAGACGGGTGGGTGGACGTGCTGTGGGCATGCGTGCGTCAGGGGGCGGCACTGTTCCTGGAGCGGTCGTCAGGCGGACCTGTGTCCGGAGAGCCGGTGAGGCAGCGAGCCGTCACGCGGTACCCGTCAAGAGGCCGGCTGTGTCGCCGGGCCCACCAGCCCGCACTGGTAGGCGATGACCACGAGCTGCGCCCGGTCACGAGCGGCCAGCTTGGTCATGGCCCGGTTGACATGGGTCTTGGCCGTCAGCGGGCTGACGAACAGGCGACCCGCGATCTCGTCGTTGGACAGGCCGAGCGCGACCAGTCCGACGACATCGCGTTCCCGCGGGGTCAGGTCCTCCAGCCGTTCGTGGACGGCGCTCGGGCACGGGTCCGGCTGAGCCAGGAACCGTCCGATCAACGCCCGGGTCGCCGACGGGGAGAGCAGTGCCTCGCCGTCCGCGACCGTACGGACCGCCTCGATGAGCTCCTCCGGCCGGGCACCCTTGCCGAGGAAGCCGCTCGCCCCCGCACGCAGCGCGTCGGTGACGTGCTCGTCGTCCTCGAAGGTGGTCAGGATGAGCACCTTGACCCCTGCCAGGTCCTCCGACTCGCAGATGATCCGTGTCGCGTCGATGCCGTCCATGACCGGCATGCGGATGTCCATCAGGACGACGTCGGGGTGCTGCGCACGCGCCAGTTCCACGGCCTCGCGGCCGTTGGCAGCCTCACCCACCGTCTCCATGTCGTCGGTCGAGTCGAACAGCATCCGGAAGGTGCCGCGGAGCAGCGCCTGGTCGTCGGCGAGCAGTACACGGATCGTCATCGCCATTCCTCCGACGGGTCGTCCACTGCCGGGCCCGGTCGCAACGGCAGTTCGGCGGTCACGCTGAAGCCGCCCTCGGGGCGCGCTCCCGCGTGCAGCCTGCCGCCGACGGTGGCGGCGCGCTCGCGCATGCCGATCAGTCCGTGACCGGCCCCCGGCTGGGGATCGTGGGGTCCCGCGCTGCCGTCGTCCTCGACCGTGATCGTCAGACAGGCGGGGTCGTAGTGCAGGAACACCCGGGCGTGATCCGCCCCGGAGTGTTTGCGCACGTTGGTCAGGGACTCCTGGACGATGCGATACGCGGCCAGGTCGACCGACGGTTCCAGCGGTTCGGCGTCGCCCTGCCGCGTGTGCTTCACCGCCAGTCCGGCCCGTTCGAACGAGGACAGGAGGGCCGGCACCTGCGCCAGGCCCGGCAGGGGATCGCGGGGCACCGGGTCGTCCGACTGCCGCAGCAAGCCCACGGTGACGCGTAGTTCGTCCAGGGCCGAACGACTGGCGTCCCGGATCTCCTCCAGGGCCGCGAGGATCCGTTCGGGACGCCGCTCCAGGAGGTGGGCGGCGACTCCTGCCTGCGCGTTGATCAGGGCGATGTGGTGGGCGACGATGTCGTGCAGCTCGCGGGCGATCCTGACGCGCTCGGCCGCCACCCGGTGCTGCGCCTCCTGCTCGCGGGTGCGCTCGGCGTGCTCCGCGCGTTCCTCCACCGCCGCCACATACGCGCGGCGTGAACGGACCCCGTCACCGACGGCGGCCGGCAGAGCCATCCAGGCCAGCGTCGCCGCCTTGTCCGGGTCCAGCCACGATCTCGACCCCCAGACGACGGCCGCCCCCACCAGGACGGCGGCCGAGGTGGAGGCCGCGACGCAGGCGGTGCGCCGGTCGGTCATCAGGGCCACGGTGTAGACGGACACCAGTACCGGACTCGTCACCACGGGACTCTCCCGGAATCCGAGCATCTGGAAGACGACTCCGCAGCAGACCGTGAGGGCCAGTACGCCGAAGGGGTGGCGGCGCCTGCACACCAGGGCGGAACAGCCGATGGCCGCCAGCAGCACGGCGGGCCAGCGCACCAGGAACGCGTGCTTGTGCGGTTCGATCGACGAGGCGACGACGGACAGTACGAACAGGGCCGCCGCACCTAGAGCGTCGCCCGCGGACACCAGGGAGCCCCCTGCCCGTCTCCAACCGATGATCGCCGCCATGCCACCACCGTAGGGTTCGCGGCCGGATCGGGCATTGTCTCGCTGGGCCAACAGCGCCGGGGCGAGCCCGGGCGACGGCGGGGCGGGCGGATGGTGGGGGGCGGGTGAATGGCGCGGCGGGTGCATGAGGCGGCGAACGGCGGGGTCACCCCACGGACGTCGGGCGCCTTGTTTGTGCCGCGCGGTGGAATCTGATCTGCTGCGCTCTGGAGTGCCTTGGGGAGAGGGAGGGGCCATGACGGCCACCGATGGTGAACGCCGACCCGCCGGCGAGCTCGAGGCGAGCGTCCTCGCGGCGTTGTGGGCGGCCGGGAAGCCGCAGTCGGCGGCTCAGGTGCGGTCCGCGATGCCGCAGCCGCTGGCCCGTACGACGGTGGCGACGCTGTTGGCCCGGCTCCATGAGAAGGGGGTTGTCGGCCGCAGTCCCGGCACGCGGGGCTTCGTCTACTTCCCCGTGGAGGACTCCCATGGGCTGACCGCCCGTCGTATGCACCGCGCACTCGACCAGGACGGTGACCGAAGCACGGTGCTGGCCCGGTTCGTCGAGGGACTCAGCCCTGAGGACGAGACGGAACTGAGGCGCCTTCTGGGAGAGAGCGGAGAGAGCGGAGAGGGCGGGCAGTGAACGTCCCGCTCCGCGCTTCCGCCGGAACTCCCGGCTGAACCGGCCGTCCGACGGGGAACCCGCGCCGCTCGTGCGCACCGGTCGGTGGTGCCGCCGTCGCGTCCCCGCTCGCCGGGCGGTCCCGCCGCATTCCCGGACCGTCGCACCCCCGCACGTGTATCGAGCTCCCGCACAGTGGCGTACCCCGGCGACCGAACTGCCGGAAGCACCACCCCGATTGACGGTGAGTGGCACGGGGTCCGCGCCGCCTCGACCAGGGCGCCTTAGGTAAACCTTCCCTTAGTGTCTACAGTTCTGTAGACTCCGGCGCCGGGCCTTCCGCCCCGCCTGCCCCCTTGCGCGAAACGAGGCACAGCCATGCCCATGAGACCTCACCACATGCTGGCCGCGGCCACCGCCGTGGCGGCCGCGACCTCTCTCGCGGGCTGCACGCAGAAAGCCGCGGGAGGTGACGGCGCGCTCCGGGTGACGGCCTCGGACTCGTCCTGCGAGGTCTCCAGGACCGAGTTCCCGGCGGGGCATCTCACCCTGGACGTCACCAACAAGGGCACCAAGGTCACCGAGGTCTACGTGTTGTTCCCGGACGACCGGATCGCCGCGGAACGGGAGAACATCGGGCCCGGCACCACGACCTCGATCACGGCCGAGATCAAGGCCGGCGCCTACGCGATCGCCTGCAAGCCGGGGATGAAGGGCGACGGCATCCGGCAGAAGGTGACGGTCACCGGTGCGAACGCGGCCGCGAAGCGCAGTCCCGCGGCCGACGCGGCGGTCGCCGCCTATCGCGGTTACGTCCTGGGACAGGCGCAGGAGACCCTCCCGAAGGCCCGGGCGTTCGCCGACGCGGTCAGGGCGGGCGACCTGGCGAGCGCCAAGAAGCTGTACGCACCCTCACGCATCGGCTGGGAACGCACCGAACCCGTCGCGGAGTCCTTCGGCGACATCGACCCCAAGGTCGACATCCGTGAGGACGGTCTGGGGGCCGGTCAGGACCCGGCCAAGGACTGGACCGGCTGGCACCGGCTGGAGAAGGCGCTGTGGCAGGACGGCCGGATCGGTGACCGGGAGAAGCAGCTCGCCGACCGGCTGATGACGGACCTGAACGCCTGGGTGCAGAAGGTCGGCCAGGCGGAGATCACGCCCACCTCGATGGCGAACGGCGCCAAGAGCCTGCTGGACGAGGTCGCCCGGAACAAGGTCACAGGGGAGGAGGAGCGGTACTCCCACACCGACCTGGTCGACTTCAAGGGCAACCTGGAGGGCGCCCAGAAGTCCTACGACCTCCTCAAGCCCGTCGCGGCGAAGAACGACCCGCGGCTGACCGGGCAGCTGGACACCCAGTTCGACGCCCTGAACACGTTGCTCGACAAGTACCGCACCACCAAGGGCGGTGACGAGTTCACCTCGTACGACAAGGTCGGCCGCCAGCAGCGCAAGGACCTCTCGGACGCGGTGAACGCGCTGGCCGAACCGCTGTCCAAGCTCGCCGCCGCCGTCGTCAAGTAGCCCGGAAGGACACGTCCACCCATGTTCGGCAACTACCTCATCGGACTGCGCGAGGGCCTCGAAGCCAGTCTGGTCGTCTGCATCCTCGTCGCCTATCTCGTCAAGACCGGCAACCGGCGTCAGCTCCGGCCCGTGTGGGCCGGTGTCGGCCTGGCGGTCGCCCTCTCCCTGGCCTTCGGCGCCCTCCTGCAGTTCGGCTCCTCCACCCTCACCTTCCAGGCCAAGGAGGCGCTCGGGGGCACGCTGTCCATCCTGTCCGTCGCCCTGGTCACCTGGATGGTCTTCTGGATGCGGCGCACCGCACGCCATCTGAAGAGCGAACTCCAGGGCAAGCTGGACGCCGCACTGGCCGTCGGCACCGGCGCGCTCGTGGTCACCTCGTTCTTCGCCGTCGGCCGGGAGGGCCTGGAGACGTCGCTGTTCGTCTGGACCGCCGTGCAGGCCACCGACGACGGGATCCGTCCGCTCGTCGGCGCGCTTCTGGGCCTTGCCACCTCCGCCGTGCTCGGCTGGCTCTTCTACAAGGGCGCCCTGCGCATCAACCTGGCGAAGTTCTTCCGCTGGACCGGCGCCATGCTCGTCGTGGTCGCCGCGGGCGTCCTCGCGTACGGCATCCACGACCTGCAGGAGGCCGACTTCCTGCCCGGCCTGCGCCATCTCGCCTTCGACATCGGCACCACCGTGCCCCCGGACTCCTGGTACGGCACCCTGCTGAAGGGCGTGTTCAACTTCCAGCCCGACCCGACCGTCATCCAGGTGACCGTCTGGGCCGTCTACGTCGTCCCGGTCATGGGACTCTTCCTCGCCCCGCAGCGCGCGCCGCGCGTCCCCGAGCCGCGGAAGGGGGCAGCACCCGCTCAGGCCGGCCAGGGCACCGGGACTCCGTCATGAGCGGCAGCTGAGCGGCACTTGAGCAGGGCGATCCGGGCCGTGCGGGTCAGGCGAAGTCCTCCGAGGCGTCGACGCCACAGACCCGCAACAGCTCGATCACATGGCGGTCCAGTTCCTCGCCGACCTGCGTGACCTCCGGAATGCCGAGACTGCCGAACTCGTCGCTCGGCCGGTGCATCGTGAACACCGCGTTGCCGTCCTCGTCGCTGTGGACCAGCATCCGCAGCGGCGCGTACAGCAGCGCCCTCGGATCGTGACGGAACATGCTCTCGGCGATGACGTGATTGCCGGTCAGGTACTCCATCGACCTGACGCTGTGTCCCGCGGTCTTGAGCGCCTGGGTGCCGTTGAGCCGGAAGTAGCGGACCAGGTGGTGCGGCGCGTTCTCGGCCATCGCGGCACGGACGTCGTCCCATGTGCCCCCGGTCTCCTCGATGAGCTCGTACGCCCATCGGTCGACCGGTGGCGCCGCCTTCTCCAGCGCGGTCACGAATTCGTCGTACGGGATTCCGGTACGGACGTCCACGCGCACTACGGTGTGGCTCTGACGGGGCATGCGGAGACTCCTTCTTTCGTGATCGACACATGGACGACGGTCATTCGGGGTGCGCGGCGACCGCTGGCTCCACTCCGGGCCGGTGGTCCCTCCGAAGGCAGAAGACCGTCGTGGAGACGAGGGCCCAGCCGGTGAGGACCAGGAACGGGAAGGCGTGCAGATATCCGGGGAAGTAGACCTCGGTGTGGATCGCCCCGATCGCCGCGCCCGTCGGCAGCCAACGGCCCACCAGGCCCAGGAACGTGGGGAGCAGCGGCCAGGAGACCGCGCCGCCGGAGGAGGGGTTCCCGATCAGCACCATCAGGCCCCATGTCGGGATGAGGGCCCACCGTCCGACCAGGACAAGAAACATGAGGAACACCGCGCTGGCCGCGTACATCGTCAGGGCCAGCGTCAGCCAGACCGGTGCGAAAGGCAGGTCGAGCGCACCGAGACCCCAGTCCACGACCGCCACGATGGCGAACGCCCCCAGCAGGGAGTAGGCGACGGTGAACGCGATGCGCGCACCGGCGCCGAGTTCCCTCGCGTGCACACTGAGCTGGATCCCGCCCACGAAACTGACCACCACGGCTGCCAGCGAGATGTAGAAGATCGCCAGACCGCGAGGGTCGCCCCGCTGGTTCGGCTTGATGTCCCGCACCACGACGTCCTTTCCCACGGCCTTTCCGACCGTCTGCGCCGCCTGTTCGACCACCTGAGCCACCGACGCGCCCGACGCGGACGAGACGTCCACCGTGACCGTGCGCTCCTGGCGCACGTCGAAGATCGCGAAGACCGCCTGTTTCTCGGCAGCCTCCCTGGCCTGCGCGTAACCGGGGTACCTGTGGACCATCAACGAGCCGTCCAGAGCGGACTCCATACCGGTCAGAAAGGCGCCGTGGGCCGCGCCCGGCGGGCCGATCACCGCGGTCGGAACCCGGTGCGGTGTCGGGTTGGCGAAGGCGTACGTGTAGGACCACGCGAAGATGCCCGCCACCGTCGAGACCAGGAGCACGATCACCGTCGCGGGCAGGAAAGGGGAACGCGCGAAGGACCTCCACCGCTTCGCCCACGCCGGCCGTCGGTGGGCCTCGTGGGCGGGGTCGCCCCGCGCGTCCGGCTCTGCCATGGCGTTGACGCTAGGTGGGACGGCCTGGCCGCGCATCCGGAAGGAGGCCTTGTGGAAGAGGTCCGCGGCGCCCCGGTCCATCAGGCGGTGTGCTCCCGCCATCCCTTCGTGGGCACGGCCGACGGAAAGGCCGGCCCGGGCGAGTGAGGGGACTCCGCGGGTCCCGGCCCCTCGCGCTGCGGGGCCGGTCCCGGGCGGAGGGCACCGCCGGGGGAGACGGGCCGCGTCACGCACTGACCACCCTGACCTCGGCAGGGCCGACCCGCATCTTGTGTCCGTCCTCCGGGGGACCACGGGTGCGTGCGCCAGTCACGGCCCTTCGGGGCCACGGCCGTTACGGGGCCACGGCCGCCACGGGCCGTGCGTGTCGAGGGCCGGGCCCACGGCGGCACGGGGCCCGACGGTGGTCCCTCAGGCCTACCCCGCGCCACGCGGAGTCAGAGATCCCGGCGTTCGCCGTCCGACACGAACCGCGCGGCCGTGTCCGGCAGTCCGACGTCGTGGCCCTCCGCACACCGCACCACGGCGCCGACCGGGCTGCCGCAGCCGGCGTGGACGAGTTCGACGCCCCCCTCGTTGCCGAGGCGCGCTCCCCACTGCATCAGGGCGACGAACACGGGGAAGAGCGACCTGCCCAGCTCGGTGAGGACGTATTCGTACCTGGTCCGCTGGCCGGGCTCCCGGTAGGGATGCCGTTGGAGCAGGCCCGCGTCGACGAGGCGTTTGAGCCGCTGGGAGGTGACGGCTTCGGTCAGACCGGTGTGCCGTGCGAGTTCGTCGAAGCGCCGTGCGCCGTAGTAGATCTCGCGCAGCAGGATCATCGCGGACCGGGTGCCGACCAGTTCCAGGGCGTGTTCCATGTGGCACCAGCCGGCCACGCTGTCGTCGTAGTCGGAGAATCGGCCGGTCCTGGTGATCACCGGCCCGACACCGGTCTCGGGCGTCCCGCTGGACTCCGTCATGTCCTCACGCTCTCCCTGACTACGCATGTGCATAGTCAGCCTGGTATCTTCTGGCTATGGTTTCCACTAGTCAGCCTAGCATCCGTGCTGCTCAGACCTCTGCGACCGCCCTCCCGGACAGGCGGAGGTGGTGGGCTCTCCTGGTCCTCTGCCTGGGCGTGATGATGGTCTTCGTCAACGTGTCCTCGACGATCTCGGCGCTCTCGCCCCTCCAGGACGACCTGCACCTCTCGGCGAGCACCACGGTCTGGGTGAGCAGTGCCTTCAGCCTCGCCCTGGTGAGTCTGGTGCTGTCGGCCGGCACCCTGAGCGACATCTTCGGGCGGCGGCGGACCCTTCTGTCGGGC
The DNA here is from genome assembly GCF_042734135.1 of Streptomyces sp. NPDC059668. Classification (NCBI taxonomy): domain Bacteria; kingdom Bacillati; phylum Actinomycetota; class Actinomycetes; order Kitasatosporales; family Streptomycetaceae; genus Streptomyces; species Streptomyces sp. NPDC059668. Next base: position 169,267 of record NZ_JBHWEL010000004.1, read on the forward strand.
GTCACGCTCTTCACGGTCGGCAGCCTGATCGCCTTCCTGGCGGGCAACGCCGGCCTGCTCATCGCGGCCCAGGCGTTGATGGGAGTCGGCGCGGCGGCCGTCCTCCCCGCCAGCCTGGCGATCGTGAGCCACACGTTCACCGAGCCCCACGAACGCACCGGTGCCATCAGCGTCTGGGCGAGCTGCGCGGGCCTCGGGCTGGCGGTCGGACCGCTGGTGGCGGGCGTACTGCTCGACCGGGTGTCGTGGCACGCCGTCTTCCTCACCAACGTGGTCATCGGCGTGCTCACCCTGATCCTCACCCCGCTGCTGGTGACCGAGAGCAAGCACCCGACACGCCGGTTCGACCCGGCGGGCGTCGTGCTCGGCACCCTCGCCGTCGCGTCGGCGACGTACGCGATCATCCAGGGTGGCTCCACCGGTTACGGCAGCCCCGTCATCATCGCCGCGTACGCGGTCTTCGTCGTCTCGCTGGCGGCCTTCGTCCGGGTCGAACTCCGCCACGACGACCCCATGTTGCAGCTGCGGCTGTTCAAGAACGCCTCGTTCACGACCGTGATGGGCATCAGCGCCGTCACCATGTTCGGCTTCGTCGGCATCTCGCTCCTCGCCGTCCTGCACCTGGAGCGGGTCGCCCACGACAACGCCCTGACGACGGGCGTGAAGCTGCTCCCGATGTTCGCCACCTACATCGTCGTCAGCGCGGTCGCCGGCCGCCTGGTCCGCAGGATCGGCATCGCCGCCACGCTCACCACCGGCCTCGTCCTCATGGGCGCCGGTGCCTTCGCACTCCTGGCGGCCGGACCCCTCAGCGGGTACGGGGCCATGTGGCCCGGTCTGTTCATCGCCGGCGCCGGTTCGGCCGTCCTGGTGGCGCCGGCGACCGCCGCGGCCGTCAACAGCGTGCCCCCGCTCCAGGCCGGCATGGCGGCCGCGTCGGTCAACATGTTCCGCCAGCTCGGCAGCGTGCTCGGCCCCAGCGTGCTGGGCACCCTGGTCACCACCCGCTTCCCGGAGTACCTGCACGACCGGCTGACCGCGTCCGGCGTCCCGGCCGGCCGTGTCGACGGCGTGGTCGCGGGAATCACCCACGGCGGCACGAGCGGCTCCGCGTCCTCGCAGGCGCACGCGATCTCCGTCGCCGTCCCGCAGGCCTTCAGCGAAGCCCTGCACCTGGGCTGGCTGGTCGCCGGGATCGTGCTCCTCGTGATGGCCGTCCCGACGGTGTGGCTCCTGCGCCGCCCCTCGGCGGCGTAGCCCGACGAACCCTCGGAACGCAGGATCGACCGCTCACCAGGCCGCTGCCGACGGGGCCGACATGTCAGCCAGGTCAGCCAGGTCAGCCAGGTCAGCCAGGTCGGCCATGTCCGCGGTGTCGCGCGAGCGGCCCGGTGTAGTGACGGATCCAGTCCACGAGGGCCGTGACCCGGGCGAAGTAGTTCTCCTGGCCCTCCGCTCCGCACGGATGATCGCCGACCATGCCGCTGGCGATACCGACGAGGGTGAACCCACCCCGGCCGTCGCGGTGCATCAGGGGCGCTCCGCTGTCGCCGTAACAGGTGGCCCTGTGGTTCCGGATGAGCGTGCACAGGTGCACCTTGCGTGCGAACCCCTCGTGGAAACACCGGCCGCTCTCCGCCTGGTCCGTCTCCAGCAGCGTGTCCGAGGCGGGACCGTCCTCACGGGTGTGGCCCCAGCCGGCGACCACGAGCGGCCCCGGATACGACGTGGTCCGGGAGGAAGACGGCAGCCTCAGGGGCGCGACGGTGCGACCGAACCGCACCGGCGGGTCCAGCCGCAGGAGCGCCGCGTCGTAACGGAGCCGGCCGCCGGTCGCGTACCGCGGGTGTCTGATCACGCGGACGACCCGGAGCGAGCCGTCCGTCCCCGTCCGGAGCGCGGTCGTGCCCAGGACCACCATGATCTCCGGACTGTCGACGCAGTGGCCGGCGGTGAGGACCCAACTCCCGCTCACCAGCGTGCCGGTGCAAAGGCCCTGCTGCCGTCCGTCCCGCAGGATCTGGATCTGCGCCATCCAGGGGTACGTGGCCGGTGACGTCACCCGACGGCCGCTGACGATCCCTTCGGCCGCCGCCGGCATGCCGAGCACCAGGGCGAAGGCGGCCACCACGGCGGTCACCGCGCGACGGGAACCCCCCGTCATCCGCCCCGCCCCGAAAGAGCCGTCCACCACGCCCCGAACCGAGTCACGCACCACTCCCCGAGCCGATCGAGCAACGGTCGGTGATCGTAGGGGGCGGTACCCCATTCGTCGGGCAGGCGCGACCGGAGGTGCCTCATCCGGTTCCGGACGGGGAACGCGTGAGCGCGGCGCGGGGCGACGAACCGGTCGTCCCCGATCCGCTTCCGACCGCTGTGCGGCGTCCGTCCGGTCGTCGTGCGGCGTCCGGTCCGGGCCTCTCAGGGGGTGGAGCCGAGGATCTCCAGGGGGCGTGCCCGCCACGTCGCCCAGTCGCCGCTGATGGCGCTCGCCGCGCGCAGCAGCAGGGGCAGGTGATGGTCCACCAGGGTGTCCACCGAGGTCTCGGCGGCGTGGGCGTTGACGTTCACGGCCGCGACGGTCCGGCCTTCGCCGTCACGTACGGGAGCGGCGACCGAGCGGATGCCCGGCGCGAGGTCCTGGTCCGTGACCGCCCAGCCCTTGGCCCGCACGTCACGCAGGACGGCGTGGATCTCCTCCCGGTCCGGGGTCCAGCGCGGGGTGACGCCGGAGCGGCTCGGTTCGGCGAGGGTCTTGTCGAGTTCGTCGTGGGACAGCGTGGCCAGCAGGACCTTGCCGAGCGAGGTCTGCAGGGCGGGGAACCTCGTACCGATGGTGACGCCGAGGGTGACCAGCTTCGGTACGGCGACCCTGGCCACGTAGACGATGTCGGACCCGTCGAGCTGGGCGATCGAGCAGGACTCGTTGGTCTGTTCGACCAGGTCGCGCAGGTGGGGCCGGGCGAGTTCCCAGAGGTTCATCGAACCGACGTACGCGCTTCCGAGGTCCAGTACCCGGGGAGTGAGGGAGAAGCCGCGCTCCTGCGAGCGGACGTAGCCGAGCTGCTCCAGGGTGATGAGGATCCGCCGGGCCGTGGGGCGGGCGAGGCCCGTGGCGCCGGCGATCTCGCTGAGGGTCATCGACTCGCTGCCCGGCCGGAAGCAGCGCAACACGTCCAGCCCCCGGGCGAGGGCCTCGATGAACTCGGGATTTCCGTCTCGGCGCATACGGCCAGGCTAGCCGAGCGGACACCGGTCCGGCATCCACGCATCCTTCTGGTCGGTGCAGAGGTCTTGTTTCGCTCTCAACCATGCGGCACATTGACCGCTGTGCGGACAACCGTCCGCTGGACGTCGGGCAGGCCGGACCAAGGAGGATTCCATGGCCTTCGTGACGGAGGAGAATCTCACCGACCTCGCGGAGAAACGCTGGGCCACCGCCCACTCGCCCCGGCTCGCCGAGCTGACGACGGCGCTGGTGCGGCACCTGCACGCGTTCGCCCGCGAGGTCCGGCTCACCGAGGACGAGTGGATGGCGGCCGTGGAGTGGCTCACGGCGACCGGGCGGATCAGCGACGACAAACGTCAGGAGTTCATCCTCGCCTCCGACGTGCTCGGCCTGAGCACCCTCGTCGTACAGCTCAACCACCGGTTCGCACCGGCCGCGACGCCTGCCACGGTCCTCGGCCCGTTCCACATCGACGGTTCGCCGCCGGCCCCGTACGGCTTCGACATGTCCGACGGAGTCGAGGGCACCCCCCTGTTCGTCACCGGCCGGGTGCTCGGACTCGACGGCACACCGCTGCCGGACGTCGTCCTGGACGTGTGGCAGGCCGACGCGGACGGCACCTACGAGGCACAGCTCGCGGAGGTCGACGAGGCCCGGCTGCGCGCGAAGTACCGGACGCGGTCCGACGGCACGTACTGCGTGCGCACCATCGCGCCGCTCGGCTACGCCATCCCGATGGACGGACCGGTCGGCGCGCTCGTCGGCCGGACCGCCATCAGCCACTTCCGGCCCGCGCACGTCCACTTCCTCATCGACCATCCCGGACACGACCGGCTGATCACCCATCTGTTCCGCAGCGGCTCCCCCTACCTGGACAGTGACGTCGTGTTCGGGACCAAGGACGAACTGGTCGTGGACTTCGTCGAGCACCCGGCCGGCGCCGCCCCGGACGGGAGCACCGTCGACGGGCCTTATCTGCGGGCCGAGTTCGACTTCGTGCTGCAGCCCTCGGCCCCGGACGGAACACGGCCGTGAACCTCGGCCTTCTCCTGCTGCGCCTCCTTCTCGCCGCACTCCTGTGCGGCCACGGCGCCCAGAAACTGTTCGGGCGGTTCGGCGGGGCCGGCCCCGACGGAACCGCCGTCGTCTTCGAACGGTGGGGCTTCGTGCCCGGCCGGCCCATGGTCCTGCTCGCCGGGCTGGCCGAGCTGACCGGAGCGGTGTCACTCGCCGGCGGCCTGCTCACTCCCGGCGGCTGCGCCGTCGTCGTCGGCACGATGACCGTGGCGGCCGTCGCGACCGCACCGAACGGGTTCTGGGCGCAACAGGGCGGCTGCGAGGTCCCCTTCTGGTACGGCGCGACGGCCGCCGTGCTCGGCTTCACCGGTCCGGGGGCGTGGTCCCTGGATCACGCCTTCGGTCTCGACCCGCTGCACGGCCACGGGTGGGGAACCGCCGCGCTCGTGGTCGGCGTGGCCGCCGCCGCGGTACCTCTCGTCCTCCGGTCGCGGGTGCTGCGCACCCGGGCCCAGCAGCACAACGAGGTGACTTCATGACGATCGACACCCCGCGCGCCGACGACTTCGACGCCGGCCGCCCGCTTCTCTTCCGTAACGCCACCGTGCTGTCCATGGATCCCGAGATCGGCCTGCTGGAGGGCGGGGACGTCCTGGTGCGCGGGGAGCGCATCGAGCGTGTCGGGCACGCGCTGACGGCGCCCGAGGACGCGGTCGTGGTGGACGCCACCGGCGGCATCCTGATGCCCGGCATGGTCGACACGCACCGGCACATGTGGCAGACGGCGCTGCGCGGGTTCGGCGCGGACTGGACGCTGTCGCAGTACTTCGTCTTCTACTACCTGAACTGGGGCAAGATCTTCCGCCCCGAGGACATCCACGCGGGCAACCTGCTGTCGGCCGTCGAGGCGCTCGACGGGGGCGTGACCACGACGGTGGACTGGTCGCACGGCCTGCGCACACCCGAGCACGCGGACGCGGCCGTCGAGGCACTGCGGGCCGTCCCGGGCCGCTTCGTCCTGGCCTACGGCAACCTCCTGGGCGCGCCGTGGGAGTGGGCGACGGCCCCGGACATGCGGAGGTTCGTGGACCGTCACTTCTCCGCGCGGGACGACATGCTGGGACTCCAGCTGGCGTTCGACGTCACGGGCGACGCCGCGTTCCCGGAGAAGGCCGCGTTCGAGGCGGCCCGCGAACTCGGCGTGCCGGTCACCACCCACGCCGGGGTCTGGGGCGCGACGGGCGACGACGGCATCCGGCTGATGTGGGACCACGGTTTCATGACCCCCGACGTCACCTATGTGCACTCCTCGACCCTCAGCGAGGACTCCTACCAGCGGATCGCCGCTTCCGGCGGCAGGGTGTCGGTGTCGGCGGAGAGCGAGCAGAACGCCGGTCAGGGATACCCGCCCACCTGGCGGCTGCGTCGGCACGGCATCCCGGTGTCGCTGTCCATGGACACCAGCGTGTGGTTCAGCGGCGACCTCTTCTCCGCGATGCGGGCCACGCTCTCCGCCGACCGCGCCCGCGAACACCTGGAGGCCCACGCGGCCGGCGAGACGGTGGTCCACCACACGCTGCGGGCGCAGGACGTCGTCGAGTGGGCCACCCTCGGCGGCGCGCGGGTCCTCGGCCTCGACGACCGGATCGGCTCGCTGACACCGGGCAAGAAGGCCGACCTCGTCCTGATCAGGAACGACCGCGACCCGGCCATGTTCCCCCTCCTGCACCCCTACGGGCACGTGGTCTACCAGGCCCAGCGGGCCGACGTGGACACCGTCGTCGTCGACGGAAGGGTCGTGAAGTACCGGCACGAGCTCGTCGGCGTCGACCTGCCCAAGGCCCGCGAGGCCGTGGGCGCCACGGTCGGGTACGCCCGCAGGACGCTGGGCGAGAAGGCGTGGCGGGAGGCGTTGGAGCCGGAGATCCCGCGCACCGAACCGGTCTCGAACCCCTACACCTACAGCACGTATCGCGGCGAGGGCGTCGCCGTGCGGCAGGAGGAGTCGTAAGTCATGACCGACGGTGTGCGCGGGCCGCTCGACGGCCTCCTGGTGGCGGACTTCTCACGGGTCCTGGCGGGTCCGTACGCGACGATGCTGCTGGCGGACCTCGGCGCCGACGTGGTCAAGGTCGAGAGCCCGGCGGGGGACGACACCCGTACCTGGACGCCGCCCGTGAGGGACGGGGTGTCGACGTACTACCTGGGTGTCAACCGGGGCAAGCGGTCGGTCGTCCTGGACTTCCGTGACCCGCGGGACGCCCGGCTGGCCGGGGAACTGGCCCGGCGGGCGGACGTGGTGATCGAGAACTTCAAGCCGGGCGGCCTGGCCCGCTACGGCCTCGACCACGCCTCGGTGAGCGCCGTGAACCCTGGCGTGGTGTACGCCTCGATCAGCGGATTCGGTACGGGCCCGGGGCGGGACGTTCCCGGCTACGACCTGATGGTGCAGGCGATCTCCGGACTGATGAGCCTCACCGGCGACCCCGAAGGACCTGCTTACCGGGCCGGCATCTCGGTGTTCGACGTGATGGCCGGGAACCACGCGGCCATCGGGATCCTCGCCGCACTGCGGCACCGGGACGCCACCGGGCGCGGTCAGCTGGTGGAGGTGAACCTGCTGTCCTCGGCGCTGACCGGGCTGGTCAACCACAGCTCCGCGTACGCCGCCGGCGGGACCGTGCCGTACCGGATGGGCAACGCGCACCCCAGCGTGTTCCCCTACGAGCCGTTGCCGACCGCCGACCGGGACCTGATCGTGGCCGCCGCCAACGACGGACAGTTCCGCAGGCTGTGCGAGGTGCTCGGCATCCCCGGGACCGCCGACGACCCCCGCTTCCTGCACAACGCCGACCGCACCGGGCACCGGGAGGAGCTGCGGCCGATCCTGGTGGAACGGCTGAGGACGCGCGGTGCGCTGGAGTGGTTCGACCTCCTGGTGGCCGCGGGCGTGCCGTGCGGGCCGATCAACACGATCGACGGCGGCTTCGCCATGGCCGAGCGCTTCGGGCTCGACCCGGTGGTCGAGGTCGGCGAGGGGGAGCGGGCGGTGCCCACGACCCGGCACCCGATCCGCTTCTCCGAGACACCGGCCGCCTACCGGCTGCCGCCGCCCGCCCTCGACGAACACGGCGAGGACGTCCGCAAGTGGCTGGAGAGCGGCGAGGACGTACACGAAGGGCTGGAGAGCGCCGAGGACGTACGTGAGCGGCCGGAGAGCGGCGACGGCGTACACGAAGGGCTGGAGAGCGGCGATGCCTGAGTACCCGACAGCGCTCGGCGCCTCCTCCCTGGACCGGATCACCCTGCTCGGCCACGACCTCGCCGAGGAGGTCATGGGCGAGGTCGGCTTCGGCGAGCTGGCGTTCTGGCTCGCGACGCAGCGCCGGCCGGCCAAGGGCGAGATCCGGGTCTTCGAGGCGGTGCTGGCCGCACTCGCCGATCACGGGTTCACGCCGACCGCCATCACGGCGCGGCTGACCCTCCTCTCCGCCCCGGACTCCGTACAGGGAGCACTCGCGGCCGGCCTGCTGGGCGGCGGTTCGCGCTTCCTGGGGGTCACCGAGGACTGCGGAAGGTTCCTGCACGAGGTCCTGGCCGGGGTGGAGGGCGGTCATCCGGCCGACGAGGGGGAGTGGGACGCGCTCGCCCTGACAGCGGTGCGGTCGGCGCGGGAAGCGGGCCGACTCGTCCCGGGGCTGGGACATCACGTGCACAAGCAGGGCGACCCCCGCACCGCACGGCTGTTCCGGATCGCCCACGAGGAAGGGACGGCCGGCCCGCATCTCTCCCTGTTCGCCGCCATCGGCCGTGTCCACCCACAGGTGCTGGGCCGGACGCTGCCGCTCAACGGTGCCGGGGTGTGCGGGGCCGCGCTCGCGGATCTCGGCCTGCCCCTGGAGCTCCTGCGCGCCTTCGCGCTGCTCGCCCGCACCGCCGGACTCATCGGCCAGCTCGCCGAAGAACTGCGCGATCCCGTCGCGAAGGACATCTTCCTGTCCGTGGACCTGAACAACCGATCGGTCCCGCCGCGCCCCTACGAGCGGTAGGGAACCACTCCGCACCACTTGTCACATATAAGTGCTTCTTCCGGTCAATTGCCTGAAAGGTGCGAATGGAGTCGGTTAGCTGACTCCGCCCGTATCTGGACCAGAGCGCGGAGACGGAGTACGGGTCGTCGCGCCCGGCCACTTCCCGTGGCCGCGGCGGCGTCGGAGCGCCGGCTCGCCGCATCCGTACCGCGCTCCACGGCTACCTGAGGACTACGGCGATGACCAGCACGGACATGGTGACGCAAGGTGATCGAACGAGCGCGACCGAGAGGTCGGACTCGGCGATCGCGATGCTCGACGGCCAGGGAACGGTGGTGGGATGGACCCGGGCCGCGGAGCGGCTCGTCGGCTACTCCGCCGGTGACGTGGTGGGCCGGTCCGCGGCACTCGTCCTGCCGTTCTCCGAGAAGGTGTCGACGATCTCGGCCTTCGTCGAGCGCTGCCGTGCCCGGAACGGCTGGTCCGGGACCACGGCGGTGCGTCACCGCGACGGCCGTGTGCTCAATGTCAGCCTGCGGATCTCGATGCTGTGGGGGCCCAACGGGGCGGTCCGGTGGCTCGTCTCCCTGACCGACATCGGCAAGCTGTCCTGGGGCTCGATGAACGAGTCGGTGCGGGACTCGCTCCTCACCCGCACGCCGATCGGTGTCGTCGTGCGCGACCCGGACCTGCGGTGCACCTGGGTGGACGACATCATGGAGCGCCACGACGGCGTCCCCCGCGACCGACGGCTCGGACGTCGCTTCAGCGAGGTGCTGCCCGGTGCCCAGGCCGAGTCACTCGAGACGATGATGCGGCAGGTGCTGAAGACCGGCACCACCAGGGTCCAGGAGTACCGGCTGAGCCTTCCCTCGGATCCGCGCAAGGAACACTCGTTCGCCGTGTCCATCTTCTGTCTCCAGGACGCCGACGGCCAGGTGCTGGGAGTGTGCGTCATCAGCATCGACGTCACGGAGAGCCGCCGGGCGCGCGAGCGCCTCACCATCCTCAGCGAGGCCAGTACCCGTCTCGGCCGCACCCTCGACGTGATGCGGACCAGCCAGGAACTGGCCGACCTCGCCGTGCCCCTGCTGGCCGACTACGTCGCCGTCGACCTGGAGCAGTCGGTCCCCTTCGGCGACGGGCCGCCCGTCCACATCGGTTCGTCGGGCGAGCGCCTCGTCTTCCGGCGTGCCGGTCTGGCCTCGATCCACCGAGGGATCCCGGAATCCCCCTGGGCGCTCGGTGAACGGGTCCTCGTGCCACACGTCTCACCCTTCATGGACGTCCTGCGCACCGGGAGGCCCCACCTGGAGCCGTTCCTCTGCCGCGCTCCGGGCACATGGATCGACGCGGACCCGGCACGGGCGCGGAAGGTCCAGGAGAACGGGATGCACTCCCTGATGGTGGTGCCCATCCGCGCACGGCACGCCCTGCTCGGAGTGGTGCTGTTCATCCGGACCGAGGATCCGGGGCCGTTCCAGGAGGTCGACCTGCTCCTCGCCGAGGAACTCGTCAGCCGTGCGGCGCTGTCGCTGGACAACGCGCGCCAGTACGCTCGCGAGCACACCGCCGCCCTCGCGCTCCAACGCACCCTGCTTCCCCACCGGTTGGGGGGCGGTACGGCGGTCGAGGCGGCCTCGCGCTACCTGCCCGCCGACATGGAGAACGGCGTCGGGGGCGACTGGTTCGACGTGATCCCGCTGTCCGGCGCCCGGGTCGCCCTCGTCGTCGGCGACGTCGTCGGACACGGCATCAACGCCGCCGCGAACATGGGCCGTCTCCGCACGGCCGTCCACACGCTCGCCGACATGGAGCTGCCCCCCGGCGAACTGCTGGCCCACCTCGACGACACGGTCCAGCGCCTGGCCGAGGAGGACGCCGACGCCTCGGACCAGCCTCCCGCGGTCGTGGGCGCCACCTGCCTGTACGCCGTCTACGACCCGGTGACGCGCCTGTGCACCATGGCACGGGCCGGACATCCCCCGCCCGTGATCATCGACCCGCAGGGCGGCGTGACCTTCCCCGACCTTCCCACCGGAACCCCGCTCGGCATGGGGCTGGGTGTCCCCTTCGAGTCCGTGGAGCTGGAACTGCCCGAGGGGAGTCTCCTCGCCCTGTACACGGACGGCCTGGTCGAGACCCGTGACCAGGACATCGACGTGGGGATGCGGCGCCTGGGCGCAGCCCTCGCCCAGCCCGGTCGCTCCCTGGAGGACCTCTGCACCAGCGCGACGGAGACCCTGCCGGGAGCGGCACCGTCGGACGACGTCACCCTCCTGCTCGTCAGGACCCGTTCGCTCAGCCCGGCCCGGGTCGCCTCCTGGACGCTGCCCAGTGACCAGAGTTCGGTCCGCACCGCCCGGCACCTGGCGGCCCGTCAGCTGACGGCCTGGGGCCTCGAACGTCTCGAGGACACCACGAAACTGATCGTCAGTGAACTGGTCACCAACGCCGTTCGCCACGCGGCCGGCCCGGTCGGACTGCGTCTGATCCAGCACCAGGTCCTGACCTGCGAAGTGACCGACGCGAGCCTCTGCTCGCCGCGTCCGCTGCGCGCGGGCTCCGCCGACGAGAACGGCCGGGGCCTCCTCCTGGTCGCCCAGCTGTCCCGCAGATGGGGCTCCCGGTCGGTGCCGGGCGGCAAGGTCGTCTGGGCCGAGGAGGACCTGTCCTGCGTACCCTCACCCGCACGGGTACGTGGTGGGGCGCCCGTACCGGAGGATCGACCGGTACCCGCTTTGGCGCCGCGAGCATCCGGCACAGGCGTCGACGAACAGGAACGACCAGGTGCCTGCCGCGGTCGGGCCGGTCGCACGTGAGTGATCACGGCGAAGGCCGGCGTCCCGCGACCGGCCGCGGTTGTACAAGGTCGTGTTCGGAGGGTCGAACGCCTAGCATGAAGCAGAGGCATCGAAAACATGAGCCCTTGCCCCTGTGTGTGGGATGCGCCGTGAAGGATCCGGAGATCGATTACCAGGGCATCTTCGACGCGTCACCCAGCGCGATGCTGGTGCTCACGCCCGATTTTGTCATCGTGGACGCGAACGCGTCCTACCAGGGCCTGGTGGGACGCGCACGGCACCAGCTCGTCGACCGGTACGTCTTCGACGCCTTCCCGAAGGACCCGGAAGGCCCGGACGGCCTCCAGGCGTCGCTGCGGCGGGTGGTCGAGACCCGCGCCCAGGACGTCGCGGGACCGATGCGCCACGACGTGGAGGACCCGGATCGACCCGGCGTGTTCGAGGAGCGCTACTGGAGCCCGATCAACGCCCCCGTCCTGGACTCCGACGGGAACATCGTCCTGGTCGTGCACCGGCTGGAGGAGATCACCGAGGTCGTGCGCGCGTGCGGCCCGGAATCCGACAAACGGCGCCTGCGGACGCAGTTCGAACTGTACGCGCGATCACGCGAGTTGCAGCAGGTCAACGAACGGCTGCGGCAGGCCAACGCTCGCGAGCGGCAGGTCGCCCTCACGCTCCAGGACGCGATGCTGCCCGCGCCCGAGCGACTCGACCGTCACCAGGCGGCGGTGCGCTATCGACCCGCCGAGGACACGCTCAACGTCTGCGGCGACTGGTACGAGGTGACACAGCTCGCCTGCGGGGACGTCGCCGTCGCGGTCGGTGACGTCGTGGGGCACGGGCTGGCGGCGGCCGGAATCATGGGCCAGTTGCGCAGCGCCCTGAGCGCGGCCATGCGCGTCGTCGACGGGCCCGCCACCGCACTCGACGGTCTGGACATGTACGCGCGTTCCATCGCCGGCGCTCTCGCCAGCACCGCCGTGCAGACCGTCATCGACGAGGGCGACCACCGCATCACCTACAGCTGCGCCGGCCACCCGCCGCCGGCCCTGGCCCACCCGGACGGGACGGTGCAGTTCCTGGACCGGGCGACGGATCCGCCCCTCGGGGCCGGCCGCGAACACAGCCCCCGTACGCAGGCCACGACCACCTACGCCGACGGCGCCGCACTCGTCCTCTACAGCGACGGGCTGATCGAGCGCCGCCGCGAGGACATCGACCAGGGCCTCCAGCGCCTCGCCGACCACCTCGCCCGTCACCACAAGGACGACGCCGAGGACCTGGCGGAAGAGCTGACCACGCTGAGCGTCGCCACCGATGACACGGTCGTGGGGGGGGGGGGGCGCGCGCGGGGGGGGTAGCCCACCCGGCCCGAGGCGCGGGGGTAGCGGCCCCCCCGCCCCCGCGCTGTGACCGGGGGTGCCGGGCGGACGG
>NZ_JBHWEL010000004.1:181791-190223 GCF_042734135.1 Streptomyces sp. NPDC059668
CCCGGCCGGGGGGTCAGCGCGGCCCCCGCTGTGCGCCCCCCCCTAGCACCCGGCGGGGGCCGCCCCCCCCATCGGACGGCGCCGATCGACCCGCGATCCGTAGCGGCAGAGGTACCGCAGCCGCAGCCGCGGTCGTAGCCGCGGCGGAAGCGGAAGCAGGGAATTCTCGGTCCGTGACCGATTGCCGCCGTCGCGGCCTCGGCGACCTCGTGGGGCTGCGGCACAATGACGGTAGGCGCCCGCCGAGGCAGGTCAGGACGAGAGAGGCAGCGACGTGGTGCAGTGGCAGGGGACCAACTTCACCGTGGACGGACACGAGCCGACCAGCGCCGAGGAGTACTACCGGATCGGCCTGCACTGCTGGGACAGCGCGGAGCACCGGGACGCAGCCACCGCGTTCCTGGAGACCGCGGCGGCCAACGGGCACGGCGCCGCCGTCGAGCTCCTGGGGCACATCGACTACGTACGGGGGCAGTACGCGAGCGCCCTGCCACGGCTGCGGCAGAGCACCGGTTCACCGCGAGCGGCCTACTACCTCGCCTCGCTGTACCACCAGGGCTGCCCCCAGGCGGGTGTCCCCCAGTCGTTCGACGAGGCGGCCCGCTGGTACCGCGCCGCGGTCGAACTGGGCGAGCCGGAAGCGATGCTGGCCCTGGGCGATCTCTACCTGGAGCGGCTGCTGCCCGTGACCCGCACCCCCGCGGAACACGCCCTGGAGTACTTCCTGGCGGCCGCCGCGCGCAATCACCCCTACGGTCAGTACCGTGCCGCCGAGGTCTACCGCACGCTCTACCAGGACCCCCAGCGCGCCGCCGCGCTGTACCAGGCCTGCGTGGACAACCCGCTGACCGTGCGTCACGCGCTCGGGTCGATGATGACCCTGCAGAGTCAGGCCCACCTGCGGGAGATATCGGCCAACAGGACGGCCGGCCTGCTGCAGCAGCGTCGCGACGCCGTCAATCCCCCGCACGACCGGGGTAACTTCTACTGAGCGCCGGGGGGCGGCGGGTCCCGAGGCCCGGAGGCCGGGGAGAGAACGCGCCGAATGCGGTGGGGTGTCAGATCCTCCAGGAACGCAGGACGTCCGCGACGGCGTAGATCGGCAGGCGGGTCTCCCGGACCTTTCTGATCAGGTCGGACAGGCTGCCGTAGGGAGGATCGATCCCCTCGCCGGACTGGTCCATGTACTGGGCGGCGACGAACGCGGCGAAGAGACTGTTGCGGTGGGGCAGGGGCTCGAGACGTACGACGGTGTGCAGAAGCGCCGCCGCGCGCCACGCCGTGTCGGGATTGGACGTCTGAAGGGTCGGCATGCGCGTCTTGTGCCGCGCGACGGCCGCGACCAGGGCCGAGTAGTCGGTGACCGACACGTCGTCGGTTCCCAGGGCGGCTTCCTGGACGTCCAGGAGCCAGGAGACATCGATGTACAGGATTTCGCTCATCAGGCGGCAGCGACTCCATCGCCACGCTGCGAGGGTGGGACCTCGTCGGGGAACGCCTCGTCGAACTCGGCGTGCAGCTTGTCCGCCCACGAGGTGGCGCCCGCGACGAACCGCTTGCGGTGCATCTCACGGACACCGAGATCGTGCATGTACTGCTTCAGGCTCTTGCCTTCTGCCGAGGCGGCCGCGCGCACACCTTCCATTTCCTCGTCCGTGAACGTCACATTCAGTGATGGCATAGCAAGCATGGTACCTACCAGGTACCTGTGAGGCCAGGCGAGGGGTGAAAGTCCGGCGTCCCGGGCGTCCCGGGCGTCCCGGGCGTCCCGGGCGTCCCGGGCGCCGTGGCGTCCGGGGTGCCGGTATGGGCGCGAGCACCGGTCTCGATGCATGGATCCACGCCTCTCCAGGTGCAACCCTCGGGTTGCTCCTGGAACGTGGATGTGCAACTCTTGGGTTGCATCCAAAGTCGGCATGGACGGAGTCTGCTCATGAGCGAGGACCGCATCGAACGCGAAACCCTGATCGCGGCACCCCTGGAACGGGTCTGGGAGCTGGTGGCCCAACCCGGGTTCTGGGTGGCCGACAAGGCGAGCCTTCCCGGCACTGTCGCCGAGGAGGGCGAGTCGATGATCGCGAAGAACGCCGAGCACGGCGACTTCCCGGTGCGTGTGGAGAAGGTTCAGCCGCCGACGTACCTGGCCTACCGCTGGACCAGCGCGTTCCCCGGAGAGGAGCTGCGCGAGGAGAACAGCACTCTCGTGGAGTTCACGTTGACCCAGGAAGGTGAACAGACGCGGCTGCGCGTCGTGGAGAGCGGGTTCGCCGCGCTGGCCGGGTCGGAGGATCTGCGCAGCCAGAACGTGAAGGACCACACCGAAGGCTGGCCCCTGGAGCTCGGCGCGCTCAAGACGCGTGCCGAACAGCCCTCCACGTGACGGAAGAACGTCCTGGCGCCGCCGGGGTCGTCGACAGTGTCCTTGTCGCGCTCGCCGACCCGACGCGACGCCTCCTGCTCGAACTGCTCGCCGCGCGGGGCGAGGCCACCGCGACGACACTCGCCGAGGGACTGCCCGTCTCACGGCAGGCGGTGGTCAAGCATCTGTCCGTCCTGGACGCCGCCGGACTGGTCTCCGGCGGCCGGGTCGGACGTGAGGTGCGCTACGCGGTGCGGCCCGCGGCGCTGAACGCGACGGCCCGCTGGATGGCCGCGCTCGCGGCCGACTGGGACCGGCGACTGGCCGCCATCAAGCGCGTCGCCGAGGCGGCGGAGCGGGAGGGGAGCGGCTCCGGTCCGTCACGGGATCCGAACACGTGAGGAGGTGGCCCTGCGGGTCTGCGGGTCTGCCGGTCACCCCGGCAGGCGGGTGACCGTTCGCCCACATGTGCCCGTGGGGCCGCGGGCACGCCTCGGCCTACGCTGTCCGTGGCGACTGCAAACGGAAACGACAGGCGTCCGGCAGTCGCGGTCCGCGGTTCGGTTCGGCGTCGAGGGAGGCCGCTCGTGGCCAGCGCGTTTCAGGAGCGCAAGCTCAAGGGGATGTTCGCCGCGTTCGACGCGGACGGTGACGGCTATCTGCGCGAGGACGACTTCACGGCGCTCGTCGCCCGCTGGAGCCGGCTCCCGGGAGTGGGGCCCGGGACTCAACTGCGGGCCCGGGTGGAGACGTTGCTGATGGGTTGGTGGGGTGCTCTTCTTGAGGCCGGCGACGCCAACGGGGACGGCACGGTCGACATGGGTGAACTGCTCACCCTGGTCGACCGGTTGCCCACCATGACCGAGTCCGTCACCGCGACCGCCGACACCGTCTTCGACGCTGTGGACACCAACGGTGACGGCCGCATCTCCCCACAGGAGCACCGCAGGCTCGTGGAGACCTGGAGCGGACGGCCCGCGGACATGACCGGTGTCTTCGAGCTGCTCGACCAGGACGGCGACGGCCACCTCGGCCGCGAGGAGTTCGCGTCTCTCTGGCGCCAGTTCTGGATCAGCGACGATCCGGCGGAACCGGGCAACTGGCTCTGCGGCCGCTTCTCCGAATAGCCGCGCTCCGGGCCGTCCGGTGTCCGTCCGACGGTCCGGTGGGCGTACGGGAGGCGGGGCGATCCGACGGGCGACGGGTGTTCGGGAAAGACGCTGGAACGCCGGGCGCCTCCCGCCCTACGGTGGGCGCCATGAGCGATCACCCGGAAGCGCCCGTCGTGCCCGTCCAGGCCTTCGAACCCCCTTACTACGTGGCTGTGTTCACCACGGTGCGAACCCAGGAGCAGAGCGGCTACGGCGAGACCAACGCCCGCATGGAAGACCTGGTGAAGGACGTTCCCGGGTTCCTGGGGATGGACCACGCGCAGACCCCCGGCGGGCTGGGCATCACCGTCGGATACTTCCGCGACGCCGACGCCCTCGCGGAGTGGCGGCGCAACGCGGAGCATCGCGCGGCGCAGAAGCGTGGGCGGGCCGACTGGTACCAGACCTACTCGCTGCATGTGGCGAAGGTGGAGCGGAGCCACGGGTTCACCCGAGCGTAGACCTCGCGGAGCCCGACAGCGGAGCGGCCGGCCGGAGTCACCTCCAGGTCCGGCATCCGCCACCCGCGCAGCCGGCACTCTCGCCGAGATCCGGATCGCGAACGCGAGCGCGATCACGCTCGACGCGCAGGGCGAACGTTGCCTGATACGGCACCCGAGTTGCCCGCGGTCCGCCTCATGCCACCGTGCCTTGGTCGTTTGCGCGCCTCCTGCCCCCAACTGCGTTCGCTGAGCCTGGCATTGGTGGTCCGCTCGATGCGGGGAGCGGCACGGGCGAGACCCGCCTGAGTTCCGCAGGCGACCGCCCGGAACAACCGCCGAACGCCGGCCCTGCGTATAACCGTCCCCGCTGCACCCCGCTGTCCCAGCGGCCGGACCGCGAACCTGGCGTTCGCACGCTCAAGGCCGGCACCGGGGGAGTGCGACCGGCGGATGACGGCGACTTCACGTGACCGCTGCCGGCCTGCCTCGGCACCCGGGGCGCCGCACTGCCGCTTCCTCAACTCCTCCCCGCCCGAACTCTTCCAGGATTCAAGGGTATTGACGCGAAGCTGGTCTAGTCCATACCGTCATCGGTCATCGGATGTTCATGTGACGGAACCGACGTCAGTCACATGAACCGCCGTTCCGTCCCCCGATGCTCCACTCACGGCACCCCCCCCCGCATCATCGCGCCCCCTCGCGCCCATGACAGGAGCCGTCTTGTGATCAGATCCGCCGTCAGAGCCCTCGCCACCGCTCCCGCTGTCCTGGCGATGGCCGCCACCGCCGTCGTCGCCGCCGGCGGCTCCGCGAGCGCCGCGGCCAACCCCGGCCCCGGCTTCCCCGCCCACTACGCCGCGCCGTACGTCGAGACCTGGAACTCGCCCTCGGCCATGACCAACGCCCGCAACGCGACGGGCCTGAAGTACTACACGCTCGCCTTCGTCATCGACGGCGGCGGCTGCAACGCCATGTTCAACGGCGACACGCCCGTCACCGACGCCGGCTGGACCTCCGCGATCAACTCCCTGCGGGGCGCGGGCGGCGACGTCATCGCCTCCTTCGGCGGTGCCTCGGGAACCGAGGAGGCGCAGGCCTGTACGAGCGTGGCCTCGCTCAAGGCCCAGTACAAGAAGGTCATCGACACCCTCAACCTCACCCGCGTCGACTTCGACATCGAAGGCGGCGCGATCGCCGACACCGCCGCCAACGACCGACGTAACAAGGCGCTCGCCCAGCTCCAGCAGGAGTACGCCGCCGCGGGGCGCAAGCTCGACGTCCAGTACACCCTGCCGTCCATGCCGAACGGGCTGGACGGCAACGGGACGAAGCTGCTGTCCAACGCCAAGAGCAACGGTCTCAACGTCAACCTCGTCAACATCATGACGATGGACTACTACGACGGGACCCGGGACATGGGCAAGGCGGCGACCGACGCCGCGACGGCCCTGCGCAGCCAGCTCGGCGCCATCTGGCCGGAGAAGTCCGACGCGCAGCTGTGGGCGATGGAGGGCAACACCCCGATGATCGGGGTCAACGACGACGTCAGTGAGATCTTCACCACCGGCAACGCCACCACGCTGACCAACTTCGCCAAGTCCAAGGGCATCCAGGAACTCGCCTTCTGGGCGCTCGGCCGCGACAAGGCCTGTGCCACCAACGGCCAGCTCTCCGACACCTGCAGCGGCACCCCGCAGAGCGCCTGGCAGTTCTCCAGCACGTTCAACTCCCTGACCGGCGGGACCACTCCGCCGCCCACCGGTTCCACCGGACAGATCACGGGCCTCGGCGGCAAGTGCGTGGACGTCGCCTCGGCGAGCAGCGCCAACGGCACCGCCGTCCAGCTCTACGACTGCAACGGCACCACCGCCCAGCAGTGGACCGTGGGTTCCGACAACACCATCCGCAGCCTCGGCAAGTGCATGGACCTCACCGCGGCCGGCACCGCCAACGGCACCAAGGTCCAGCTGTACGACTGCAACGGCACCGGTGCCCAGGTCTGGCAGCGCGGCAGCGGCGACACCCTGGTGAATCCCGTGTCCGGCAAGTGCCTCGACGTCACCGACAAGTCGACGGCCAACGGAGCCCGGCTGCAGATCTGGACCTGCGCCGGCGGCACCAACCAGCAGTTCCACCTGCCGGCCTGACAGGGGGACAGGCCCACTGCCGCCCGGTGCACCTCGTGTGTGCCGGGCGGCAGTGTGTGGGGACGGGGTCGGCGGTCCGTGCCCTGCGCCCGGTGCGCAGCGCGCGGGGTCGTGCCGCGACGGATGCCGGGCGAGCGGTGCCGCCGCGCGGTCGCTGTCACGCCGCCGGTGCGGGGCCCGGTGGCCTCAGAGCTCCCCGATGACCGCGCCGAGTTCGAGCTCGGTGCGGGAGCGTTCCTGGAGCCCGCGCTGCATGAGGGCGCCCACCCGGGCGGCGACGGCGCTGTCGCCCGCCAGGACCTGGAACATGCTGCCGTCGACGTGGACATCCTCCTTGGGTGCGAGGCCGGCCGCGTTGATACGGCGCTTGGCGAGTCGTACCGCCGCTTCCGGGAATTTGGCGATGCGCTGAGCGAGCCGCTCGACGTAGGAGGACAACTCCTCACCCGGAAGTGCCTTGTTGACCACGCCGATGCGCTCGGCCTCCCGCGCTTCGACGTCCTCCGAGCCCAGGATCATCTGCATGGCCTGGCCGCGGCCGGCGAGCCGTACGAGATGCTGGACGGCGCCCGCACCGGTGAAGACCCCGGTGCCCACCTCGATCTGGCCGATGACGGCTCCTTCGAGGGACGCGAACCGCATGTCACACGCGTACAGGAACTCGGCACCGGCACCGCGGGCCCGTCCCTCGAGAAGCGCGATCGTGACGGGACGGGCCTCGCTGAGGCGCCGGAACAGGGCGCCGAGACTCACGTCGTCGGGACCGCCGGACCTGGCGGCGGCTGCCGTGTACTGGGGGATCCGCTTGAGGTCGACATGGGAGATGAAGAAGTCCGGGTCCGCGCTGCGGAACACCACGACGCGCACGTCCCCGTCGGTATCGGTGTCGTCGAGCAGGGCGATGAGATCGGTGACCAGCCGCTCGTCGATGAGATTGACCGGAGGGTTGTCGATCGCGGCCCACAGGACCCCGTTGCGCAGTTCCGTCCGGATTGTGTCGTACGAGTACGTTGCGGGCACTTGATGGCCCCCTTCCTGAATCTCACTTGCTTTCTGCAAGCTGTGTGAGTCATCCTGACAGCGCGACTTGCGTTTTGCAAGCAACATGGCTGAGGGGGGCCGGGGCTCCCCGGCCCGCCTCCCCGCCCCGAGCGGCGCCGTCGCCCCGACGCCCGTGGTGACGGGATGGTCGGACCGCCGCTGTCGAAGGGGCAGCCGCGTCCATCGCGCCGTGCCGCGGAAGACGGATTCGCGGCACGGCCGCACCACGCCGATCACCTCAGGAGAGATCTCATGGTCCAGCGCACAGACGAGCTGATTCAGCTGCCCGACGGGACCGTGCTCAGCGCATGGCTGTTCCTGCCGGAGGGCCCGGGACCCCACCCGGCCGTCACGATGAGCCACGGCTTCGGCGGCACGAAGTACCACCAGGGCATCGAGGCGATCGCGCGCCGTATCGCGGAGGCGGGGTTCGCGGTGTCGCTGCATGATCACCGGGGCTTCGGCGACAGCACCGGAGAGCCTCGCCAGGACATCGACCCGTACCGGCAGATCGAGGACTGGCGGCGGGTGATCTCACACCTCCAGACCCTCGGCCCGATCGACGCGGACCGCATCGGTATCTGGGGCACCAGCTACTCGGGCGGGCACGCCCTGGTGCTCGGGGCGACGGACCGCCGGATCGCGGCCGTGTACGCGCAGGTGCCGACCGTCAGCGGCTCGCAGAGCAGCCGCCGCCGTGTTCCGCCGCACCTGACCCGCGCGCTGGAGGAGGCCATCGCCGCCGACGAGCTGGACCAGGCCCGTGGCAAGGAACCGGCGAGCCAGGCGTTCGTCAGTGACGACCTCACCGTGCCGGCCTCCTACCGCTCCGCCGACGCCATCGACTTCTACCTGCGGCACGACGCGCCGGAGGGCCTGTGGGAGAACCGCGTCACCGTCCAGTCCAACCGGCGCGCCCGTTCCTACGACCCGGGCCACTGGATCGACCAGATCTCGCCGACACCCCTGATGATGCTGGTCGGCACCCACGACACCGTCGCCCCCACCGACCTGGCCCTGAGCGCGTACGAGAGAGCCCTCGAACCCAAGGAACTCGTCCTCGTGCCGGGCGGTCACTTCGACCCCTACCTCGACGGCTTCGAGGTGAGCACCGGCGCCGCCGTGCGGTTCTTCCGCGCCCATCTCTAGGCCGGAGTGACGACGGGGTGGCCCCCCCGGGGGGGGGCGGCGGGGGCCCCCCCCCCCCCCCCCCCCCCCCCGCCGGGCCCCCCCCCCCCCGTCTGGCGCGAAACGGCGGGACGCCCCCCAGCTCTAAAAATTGAAGTGTCAT
>NZ_JBHWEL010000004.1:190233-198481 GCF_042734135.1 Streptomyces sp. NPDC059668
CCGCCCCCTCCTGGCGGGGGGTGGGCCGCGGGGGGGCCCGGGGGGGGGAGGGCCGGCGGGGCACCTCTGCGACGCCGCCCCACCCCCTCGCGGGGCCCCGGACGCCGTGACTGCCTCGAACGGACGGGACGCCCACCTGCTCTACAATTGCAAGTGACATGGAGAGGGGAATCACGGTGAAGCGTCGGGAACTGGGCCGGTCCGCCTGCCCCATCGACCGGTCTCTGCACGAGGTCGGCGACACCTGGACCCTGCAGATCCTGCGTGACGCGATGCACGGTGTCACGCGCTTCACGGACTTCAGCAACCACATCGGCCTCGCGACCAACGTCCTGAGCGCGCGCCTGCAGAAGCTCGTGGCCGTCGGGATCCTCGAGATCCACGAGTCGGCGCTCGGCAACTCGCACGAGTACGTGCTGACCGAGAAGGGCCGCGACTTCCATACCGTCCTGGCAGCGCTGCGGCAGTGGGGCCAGAAGCACCTCTTCGACGACGACGAGCTGGTCAACCGTGTCGTCGACGCCAGGACCGGCCGGCAACCCCTGCCGGTCACCCTCACCGCGGACGACGGCCGGGAGCTGTCTCCCGACGACATCCTCATAGTCCAGTCACGGGCGTCGGATCCCGTCGAGTCCGCCACGCCGGTCGACACACCCCGCCGACGTCAGTCAGGGGTGTAGGGCCCGCTCGACTCCGTACTGTCACGGCAGGCCGCCGGACCGTTCGGCGCGGGCGTTCGGCGCGGGCGGTCGACCAGGTGTGACGCGCTGGTGATCCAAGCGCGCCGAGTGCCTGCCGACGGCCCCGCTGTCGCCGGTTTCCCGCCCGCGGTCGCCGAGCGGACGGCGGTCTTCTCTCCGTCCGCCGTCACGGCTAGTGTCGTCCCCTGATCGATCCGCTCTTCGACCGGATTCCTCGGTCTCCGTACTCAACGTTTCTGCCGGCGCTGGAGCCGACGCGGACTTCGAGTCCGCCCGTCCGCGTCACCATGGACGACTCCTGGCGGCGGGGGCAGTGCCCGTAACGGCATGACGGCACTGTTCTCCCGGTCCGTCCCACCGCGCAGCGGAAGGCTCGCCGTGACACCGCGGCACCGGCTTCGTCGTTCCCGACCGCATGTCCGCCGCTCCGCAGGGGGAGTTCGCCCTCCCGTGCCGGCTCGGACGGGAACCGCCTCCTATCGTTCAGCCCTGCGGACGCCCGGTGCGGCCGCCTTCTTCCTGGCCTCGGTTCCCGCTCGAATCGGGGTGGCCATGGCCGGTCTCGGCATGGTCTGGCTGGTCCGTGCCGAGACCGGGTCCTTCGCGGTGGCCGGCCTGGTCACCGGCACGTTCGCCGTGGCGGAGACTCTGGCGGGGCCACAGACGGCCCGTCTCATGGACCGTTTCGGACAGCCGCGCGTCCTCGTGCCCCTCCTGTGTGCCCACGCCGTCGCGATCGCCGCCCTCGTCTCGACGGCCCTGGCCGGGGCGTCCACGGTGCCACTGATGGCGGCCGGCCTCGCCGCCGGGGCGAGCGTCCCGCAGATCGGCGCGCTCTCCGTGGCCCGCTGGTCGGCCCTGTTGCGCGGCCGGGCCGAACTCACCCCGGCCTTCGCACTCGAAACGCTCAGCAACGACGTCGCCTTCCTCCTCGGTCCCGGGCTCGCGGTGCTGGCGGCGACCCGGTTGCACCCGGCCGCGGGGACGGTACTGGCGGGAGCACTCGTCGTCGGTGCGGGACTGGTCTTCGCGGCGTTGCGTCGTACGGCCCCGGCCCCGGCGCGCGTCGCGACGGCCGCTACGGACCGTACGGCCGCCCGGGGCCCGGGGACGCTGCTGACCCGGAACTTCGCCACCCTGCTGACGGTCAGTCTCGCCCTGGGCGTCTTCTTCGGCTCGACGCAGGTCTCGGTGAGCGCCTTCGCCGCCGTTCACCACGCCGCCGCGGCAGCAGGATTCCTGTACGGACTGATGAGCGCGGCGAGCGTGCCGGCCGGCCTGGCCTACGGTCGACACCGCCCGCGCACCCCGGTCGCGGCCCAACTGCCCCTGATCATGGCCTTCCTGGCCTGTGCGTCGCTGCTGCCGATCCTGGCCGGCGCCCCCTGGCAGCTCGGCCTCGCCCTTCTGCTCCCCGGCGCGGGCGTCGCTCCCTGCGTCGTCGTCTCCTCGACACTCGTCGAGGCGGTCATGGACCGGTCCGTCCTGACCCAGGCCCTCACCTGGACCAACTCCGCGAGTGCGGCGGGCATCGCCGTCTCCGCCGCCGCGGTCGGCCGACTCGTCGACGGTCCGGGCGGCCCGCGAGCCGGTTTCGCCGTCCCCTTCCTGGTCCTGGCCTCAGCGGCGGCCATCGCCTGGTCCAGCCGCAACACCCTCACGGCAGGCAGCTCGGCGTCCAGGCAGCCGGCTGCGGACGCCGATTCGCCGAGTGCCGCACCCTGACCGGCTGTCACTTGGTGTCCGGGACAGGGGTACTGGACGGCGGGGGCGCCAGGGATGCCCGTGGCTCGGGAGCACGTGAGAGACCAGGATCGTGGGAGGGGTGGACTGCCGTCGCCGGGACGCCAGTTGGTGCGAGCGGCCCAAGAGGGATGACGGATGCCAGAGACCGTCGACCACGGGAATCGCCCGATCGAATAGTGGTCAAGGTCGATCGTTTCTGGCCGCTTCTTGTAAGAGGGTTTAGGGCCGTCCGGAAGCCGTGCAAGATGGGGCCGTGGTAGGCAACCTTCCGGTCATGACGACCAGCTTCGTCGGCCGCGAGAGCGAACTCGACGCGGTCGAAGCGGCGTTGGCCCGGCACCGGGCGGTCACCCTGACAGGTGGCGGCGGTGTCGGCAAGAGCCGCCTGGCGCTGCGCGTCGCGGAGCGGACGCGAGATCGGTACCCCGACGGGGTCTGGTGGATCGACCTGTCCAACCTGTACGACGACCGGTTGTTCACCGCCACGGTCTGCGACGCGGTCGATCTCCTGGACCACAATCCGCGCGCCCCGCTCGAGGCGCTGCGCGAGTGGCTGACCGGCCGACAGGTCCTTCTCGTCTTCGACTGCTGCGAACGAGTGCTGGCCTCCTGCCGGTCCTTGGTCGACGAACTTCTGCTCGCCGCAGCGGGGTTGACCGTCGTCGCCACGAGCAGGAAGCCGCTCGGCGTCCAGGGCGAGCACCGGGTCGAGGTGGCTCCGCTCTCCATGGACGACGGCGGCAGCGGAGACGCGGTGCGCCTGTTCCGCGAGCGCTGCGCCACCGCCGCCCCCGCGGTGTCCCTCGATTCCCCCGGCTCCGCCGAAGCCGTCTCCGCCATCTGCCGCCGTCTGGAGGGAATCCCCCTCGCCGTCGAACTCGCCTGCGCGCGCCTGCGGGAGAGCAGCCTCACGGAGATCGCCGAGCGCCTCGCGTCACGGCTCGACACGCTCGTGGACGACACGGCATGGCCCAAGCGCCACCGAGCCCTTCGCACGGCGATCGGCTGGAGCCACGAACTGTGTTCCCCGCTCGAGCGTCTGCTGTGGGCCAGGCTCTCCGTCTTCCGGGGGCCCGTCGAAGTCGCGGACGCCCAGTCCGTCTGCGCGGGCGGCCCGCTCGGTGCCCACGACATCCCACGGCTCCTCGAACGCCTGGTCGACCAGTCCGTCCTCCAGCAGGCGGGCACCCGCTACCGCATGCTCGACACCCTGTGCGAGTACGGAGCCATGTGGCTAGGGGAACTCGGTGAGGAGGACACCCTCGCCCGCCTCCACGCCACGCACTTCGCCACCATGCTGGCCGAGGCCGAAGCGGGCTGGCTCAGCGGCCAGCAGGTCGCCTGGTACGCGCGGATCTCCGCGAGTCACGCCGACGTACGCGCCGCGCTCGACCACCTCATCGACGCGGACCCCGGTGCCGCCCTGGAGATGGCCGGCCGGACGGGCCTGTTCTGGCCCTGCTGCGGACACCTCCACGAATCCCGCGACTATCTCGAACGCGCCCTGGCCCTCGACACACCCAAGGGCCCGTCCCGGACCCGCGCACTCTGGGCCCTGGGTATCACCCTCACCCTCCAGGGCGACCACCGGACCGCCCTGCGTATCGGTGAGGAATGCGCCGAAGCGGCGCGAGAGGACGGCACCCCGCAGTCCGCGCTCTTCGCCGCCCACACCCTCGGCCTGACCCACCTCATGGCCGGGCGCCCCCAGGCCGCGTACGACGTGAGCGACCACGCCTTGATCACCCGCGGCACGTCGCCCCCCTCAGGGGCGCCGCAGCTCTGCTGCA
This sequence comes from Streptomyces sp. NPDC059668, assembly GCF_042734135.1. NCBI lineage: Bacteria > Bacillati > Actinomycetota > Actinomycetes > Kitasatosporales > Streptomycetaceae > Streptomyces > Streptomyces sp. NPDC059668. The sequence continues at coordinate 194,471 of NZ_JBHWEL010000004.1, forward strand.
TGGTGATCCGGACCTTCGCCCACTCCGCGCTGGGCCGCCTGGCCGAGGCCTACGAGGCGGCCGTCGGCCTGCGCCGTCTCAGCCTCCGGTACGGCGAGCACTGGGCGCGGTCGTACGCGTTCCACCAACTCGCCTTCATAGACCTCCTGGAGGGGCGCGCGCACGACGCCGAACGGCACGCCCGCGCCATGCTCGCCAGTAAGCACAACCTCAACGACAACCTCGGGATCGCCCTCGCCCTCGACCTCCTCACCGGAGCGAACGCGGTTCAGGGCAACGGCATCGGCGCCGCCCGTACCTCCGGAACCGGGAACTCCTACTGGCGCATGCTCGGCCACCCGAACCACGGCACACCCGAGCTCTCCGAGGTCCGTGACCGATGGGAGCTGCAAGCACGCGAAGCGGCCGGGGACGCCGCCTACGACAAGGCCTTCCGCGACGCGCTGAACAGCGACGCCGAACGAGGCCTCGCCCTCGTGATGCAGGGCCCTCCGCCCCCCTGAGAGTCGCGTTCGAGGGCGGAGTGGACACGCCGTGCGCCGGTGGATCCAGTCCGACCGGTCCGGAGAGTCCGGCGTGTGGTGTGGCGCGCGGGGGCGCGAGGGCCTCTTGACCTTGGCGTGGGCATGCCCGAGTGTGTGGTGGCCGGGACGCCAGCGCACAGGAGTCGCACGTGAGACGCTTCAGCACGCAAGTCGCAGTCGTAGCAGCTGTCATGGCCGCACTGGTCGGGGGATCGGGAGGAACGGCTTCCGCCGCTCGGACAACGTTGTCCAAGGCTGGAAGTGCCGAACTCGTCGAAGATCCGACCGAGTTCGTCGACCCGCTCATCGGCACCGGGAACGGCGGCGCGTCCGTCGGGGAGATCAACAACTTTCCCGGCCCGTCGACCCCGTTCGGGATGATGCAGTTCTCGCCCGACACCGAGGGCTCGTACGCCGGTTACCAGTACCACAGCAGCCGGATCAAGGGCTTCAGCCTCAACCACGCGTCGGTCGGCTGCACCGCCTTCGGCGACGTGCCGCTGCTGCCGGTCGCGGGCGACGTCGGCGGCGCACCGTGGGACCGTACCGAGACGTTCACGCACACGGACGAAAAGGCCGAGGCCGGCTACTACGCCGTGACCACCGGCAACGACGCGAAGGTACGCACCGAACTCACCGCCACCACCCGCACCGGACTTGCCTCCTTCACGTTTCCCGCCGGCGCCGGTGACAAGGCGCAGGTTCTCGTCAAGGGCGGTGGCAGCCTCTCCGGCGACAAGAAGGCCGATCTGACGATCTCCGGCGACCGCTCGCTCACCGGATCGGCGACCACGGGCAACTTCTGCGGCAAGGGCAACGAGTACACCGTGCACTACGCGATCACCTTCGATCGCCCCTTCGTCGCGCACGGCACCTGGGACGGCAAGGCGGTGACCGAAGGCGGCGACGCGGTGGACGCGCCCAGAGCGGGCGCCTACCTGACCTTCGACACGGCCGAGGCGCGCACGGTGCGCGCGAAGGTCTCCATGTCGTACGTGTCGGTCGACGGAGCCCGGGCCAACATGGCGGCGGAGATGCCCGGTTGGAACCTGGACGACGTACGCAGGCAGACCCGTGACCAGTGGAAGCAGGCACTGCGGAAGATCCGGATCGGGGGCGGCGAGACAGGTGAGCGGAAGATGTTCTACACCTTCCTCTACCACTCGCTGATGCACCCGAACACCTTCAACGACGCCGACGGCCGCTACATCGGCTTCGACGACAAGGTCCGCACGCTGCCCCGGGGCCGTGCCCAGTACGCCAACTTCTCGGACTGGGACACCTACCGCTCACTCGCCCCGCTTCAGGCGATGCTGTTCCCGAAGCAGGCGAGCGACATGGCGCAGTCGCTCGTCCACGACGCGGAGCAGGGCGGCTGGTGGCCGCGCTGGCCGCTCGCGAACGACTACACGGGCCAGATGACCGGCGACAACTCCGTGCCGTTGATCGCGAACCTGTACGCCTACGGCGCACGCGACTTCGACCTCAAGACCGCACTGAAGTACCTCGTCAAGGGCGCGACCTCGGTCGACCACACGCCAGGCGCGTACCAGGAGCGGCCGGGCGTCGAGGACTACGTGGAGCGCGGCTACGCGAACAACAGCGCCGTCCGTGGGGACCACGCCCGCGTCGGTGCCTCGGTCACCCTCGAGTGGGCCATCGACGACTTCGCCATCGCCCAGCTCGCGCGGGCGGCCGGCGAGCGGGACACGGAGCGCACCTTCACCCGCCGCGGCCAGAACTGGCAGAACATCCTCAACCCGGCGACGGGCTACCTCTCTCCGCGTGGCGAGGACGGTCTTTTCCCGGACGGGCCCGGCTACCAGCCGCCGCCGGCGGGCAGGTTCGGCCAGGACGGCTTCGACGAGGGCAACGCGGCGCAGTACAACTGGCTCGTACCGCAGAACACCGACGGCCTGATCCAGGCGATGGGCGGCCGCGAGGCCACGGCGAAGCGGCTCGACACCTTCTTCGGCAAGCTGAACGCCGGACCCAACGAGCCCTACATGTGGGCCGGCAACGAGGTCGACTTCGGCGTTCCCTGGGTCTACAACCACCTCGGCCGGCCGTGGGAGACGCAGGAGAAGGTCCGCGCGATCGCGACCGGCCTCTTCAGCCCGACCCCCGACGGTGAGCCGGGCAACGACGACCTGGGCGCCCAGTCCTCCTGGTACGTCTGGGCCGCGGTCGGGCTCTACCCCGCCACACCGGGCACCGCGGACCTGTCGGTGCACAGCCCGCTCTTCCCGCGCGTGGTCGTGGATCTGCCGGGCCACGGCCGGGACTTGGACCTCCGCGCCCCACGGGCGACGGCGGGCACACCCTACGTGCACGGGCTGCGGCTGGACGGCCGTGACCACGAGCGCACGTACCTGCCGAAGTCGGCGGTGACGCGGGGCGGACGACTGGACTTCGACCTGTCCGGTACGCCGGACAAGACCTGGGCCACCTCCGCGAAGGCGGCACCGCCGTCGTACCGCGCCGGCGAGCAGGACTTCCTGGCCTACCCGGCCCGCAACCAGGTGAGCGCGTCCCCGGGCGGTGTCGGCACGAAGCTCACGGTGCACGGGCAGCGGCTGGCCGGACACGACCGCACGCTGACCGTCACCGCGGACGCGCCGCCCGGACTGTCCGTGTCGGGGGGCAGGATGAACCTCGCGCCGGCCACGGGTGCCGGCACCGCCCAGTTGACGGTGAAGGCGTCGGCCGGGACGGAACCGGGCTACTACGAGGTGCCGTTCACCGTTCGCGGCCGCGGGAGCGAGGCCGTGCACCGCACCGTGATCGTCCTGGTGGCCCCGGAGGGCGGTGTGACCGCGGCCCTCGGTGACGCGTACGCGGCTGTGGCCGTGTCGAGCGACGGCACACCGGCCGAGGCCGACTTCGACGGCGCGGGCAACAGCTACTCGCGGCAGGCGCTGGCCGCGGCCGGGATCAAGGGCGGTGCGACGACGGAGATCTCGGGGACGAGCTTCTTCTGGCCCGGCACACCCGCGGGCCGCCCCGACAGCGTCACGGCCGACGGTCAGCGGCTCGAGATCGCCGCCGACACCAAGGACGCCGGACGGCTGGTCTTCGTCGGCTCGGCCACGAACGGCGACCACAGGGGAAGCGCGACGGTCACCTTCACCGACGGCACCACCGCGCAGACGGATCTGGCCTTCGGCGACTGGACCCGGCCGGGAGGCGGCACCGATCCGGTCTACGGCAACTCGGTGGTGGCGAGGACGGAGTACCGCAACACCCCGAACGGTAAGGGCGAAGCGGTGTTCGTCTTCGCCACCCAGCCCTACGAGGTGCCGGCGGGCAAGCGGATCGAGTCCGTCACCCTGCCCAAGGACGGAGACCTGCACATCTTCTCGCTGGGTCTCGGCTGAGGTCCCGCCCCGCGGGGGGCGGGGGCGCCCCCCCCCCGCCCCCCCCCCCCCGGCGGGGGGGCGCGGCCCCGCCCCCCCCCCCCCCGGCGGGCAGACAACGCCACAGGTCA
>NZ_JBHWEL010000004.1:198491-239845 GCF_042734135.1 Streptomyces sp. NPDC059668
GCCGGAGACCGACCACCGGTCTCCGGCCCGCGGGCGTTTCGGCGGTGCCCCGGCATCCCGGCCCGGGGCAGTGCCTCTTCGTACGCATGATGCGCACGCAGGGTGAGATCCGAAGATGAGGAAGCCTGGTCCGCGCGATCGAGTCGACCTCGTCATCGGCGACGGCCCGGCATCGAAGTCCCGCCACCAGCGCGGCCGGCCGAGGCCCCTGGCCCGACGGCGTCGACACGCCCCCCCTCGACGATCAGATGGCGGCTGCTGTCACTTTTTACCATCATTCCTTTGACTTCACCGGACAGTACTCCTAGGTTGGTACATGCAGGTTTTTGTCCTATTTGTGGGCAAAAGATACGGTCTGACAGTCCGCGCCCCGGAAGGCAAGACGTCCGGCGGCGGACCCGCACACGGGCCGCGTGTCGGCCTCGATGTGCATGGGCGCTCGCTCTCCTGCGCCCGGCAGCGACATCAACCCTCTGGAGAGGGGATCATCATGCGAGCGAACACCTCACGCATTAGGCGAGTGGCCATTGCCGTCTGCACTGCGCCCATCATCGCCATCGCAGCCGGAGTCGGGGCGGCCAGCGCGGCCAGCGCTCCTGCGTCCGCACCGTCGGCGACCTCGTCCGTGCACGAAGACGGCTGGGGTTGGGGCGGCGGTCACGGCGGCGGCTGGGGCTGGGGCTACGACAGCGGCTGGGGCTGGGGCCACGGCGGCGGTTGGGGCGGCGGCTGGGGCGGCGGCTGGGGTGGGGGCGGCTGGGGCGGCGGCGGCTGGGGCGGCGGCGGTTGGGGTGGCGGCGGTTGGGGCGGAGGTGGCTGGTGACCAGTCATTCGCCACGGCTGTCCGTATGACCGGCATGAACTGATGGATCCGGGCGTCCGAGCCCGTGGGACGCCCGGATCTCTGCCGTCACGGGGACGGCATACGTGTGAACGAGGGCGTCGAGGTTGTGAGGCGGGATGAAGATCGTCTGCGTGGGTGGCGGTCCGGCCGGACTGTACTTCGCGATCTCGGCGAAGCTCCGCGATGCCGGACATGAAATCACCGTCCTGGAACGCGATCCGCCCGCGGCCACCTATGGCTGGGGTGTCGTCTACTGGAACGATCTGCTCGACATCCTGCATCACAACGACCCCGAGAGCGCCCGGCAGATCGGGGCCAGGTCCGTCCTCTGGCAGGGCCAGGAAGTGTGCCTGCACGGGGCCGACCACGACGGGACCGCGTACTTCGGCGGCTACGGGTACAGCATGGGCCGCGCGGCCCTGTTGGACGTACTGACCCGGCGGGCCGAGAGCCTCGGTGTGGACGTCCGGCACGGGCGGCAGGCCACGGACTCCACGCAGCTGCCGGAAGCCGACCTCGTCGTCGCGGCCGACGGATCCAACAGCCGGATACGGCAGGCGCACGCCGCGCACTTCGCTCCCCGTGTGGAGGTCGGCCGCAATCCCTACATCTGGCTCGGCACGGACAAGGAGTTCAGCACCTTCGTCTTCTGTTTCGAGCAGACCTCCGCGGGCTGGATCTGGTTCCACGCCTACCCGTCGGTCAAGGGGGTCAGCACCTGCATCGTGGAGTGCTCGCCGGAGACCTGGAAGGGGCTGGGGCTCGACTCCCTCGGTGCCGAGGAGAGCGTCCCGCTGCTGGAGGGGATCTTCCGGCGGACCCTCGACGGCCACTCGCTGATCAGCAAGTCCCGCGGGGAGCCGGCGAGTTGGCAGCGCTTCCCGCACGTCAGCAACCGGACGTGGGTCCTGGACGACACGGTCCTGATGGGCGACGCGGCGCACACCACCCATTTCACGCTGGGGTCGGGAACCCGGCTGGCGATGATCGACGCGATCGTCCTCGCCCACAGCCTCTCGCAGTACCCGGACAAGGCGGTCGCCCTGCGGGCGTACGACCAGCACCGTCGTACCGAACTGCACTCCGTGCAGGCGGGAGCCCGCTCGAGCATGGCTTGGTTCGAACAGCTGGACGACTACCTCGACAGGGACCCGGTGTCCTTCGCGTACGCCATGGCGGTCCGTCAGGGCAACCAGACACCCTGGCGCTACCAGGTGCACCTCGCGACCCAGATCGCCGCGATCCGCAGGGCACGACGGGCCTACGACTCCGGCAGACGCTGGTATCTCACCCGCAGGCGCGGCGAGGCCCCGCTGCCCGCGCTGGGAAGGAACCGGTCCGCCGGGCGTGCGCCGGCCGAGGCGAAGGCGCCGCTGCACACCATCTGACGGTGGTCGAACCCTTGGGCACGTCCGGATGCGAGGGGTGCGGCGTCGCGCGATGCTTGCCGCATGACCGAGCGTGTCGTAGTCGTCAGTGCACTCGTCAAGGGGGAGGGACGCCAGGTGTGCGTTGACGGGGAGAGCATGGGGCCGGCCTTCAGCCTGCGCGGCCTGGCCGAGATCATGCGCCGGGCAGGGTGGACGGATGTCGACGAGATCGACGTGGCGGACTCACCGGTCATCGAGTGGCACGGCGGTGGGCCCGAGGTGTGGTCACGGCAGGCCTGATCGGTCGGACGCGTTGGATGCTGCCAGGACAAGGCGCGGGCGCGGGCGCGTCGGACGCTTCCAGGACCAGGCGCGTCGGACGCTTCCAGGACCCGCACGCCCCGGCCCGCATCCACCGGCAGGTTCGCGGTCACCGACCCGCCGGGGCCGGCGCCGATCACGACCGCGTCAGGTATGGCGGGTCAGTTCGTGCCGCTGCTCCACGATCCTCGCCAAGCGGGCCAGCATGCCCCGGTGACGGAGTTGCAGCAGCGCTTCGGTCGCAGGGTTGTGCAGGGTGCCGCCCAGGCCTCGCAGGGGGTGTTCGTCGCAAATGACGAGGGTCTCGTCCCCCCACGGCCGCAGTTCGAGGAAGATCCTCGCGCTGCCCAGTGACTTGAACGAAGCCTCGAGTTCGAGCTCCCTGCCCGTCTCGCTGTGCCGGATGGTCGTGACCCCGTCCGTCGACCAGGGCCCCACCCGCAGTGTGTACCGAATGCGGGACCCGATCTCGGGCCAGGACTGATCCAGGGGCGTGGACCGGGAGGGCCCGACCACCCAGTCGCCGTAGCGGGTCGGGTCGGCGAGCACCGCCCACACGGCGGGCGGGGGACTGTGGACGAGCTGATGACGGACAGCCATACGACGGGACCTCCTGCCGGGAGGGACGGCCGAGGGTGACAGCCAGGGAGTTCCGAGCGGCGGCTCGGTCGACCTGGGATGTTGTGAGCCGTGGCTCGCCCACGGCCTGGCGGCGGCCCACTAGTGCCACCTTCTTCGCGCGGTCCTCGTCAGCGGGTCCTGTGTCCCGTGGGCCCGCCGGGCGGCCCCTGCGGGTCGATGCCGGTGGTCACCGGCCTGTCCGCCTCTTCTGCGCCGGCTGGGGACCGTGTCCGCTCCGGGGATCGCGGAACTCCCGGCGCCGATGTTTTGGTCACTACCAGTGCTCGGCTACCAGTAGTGCTTGCGTCCGCCGACGCCGTGGCCCAGGGAACCCACGATCCACAGGACGGCCCCGATGACGACCAGGATGACGCCGATGGTCCACAGGATGCTGATTCCGGTGACGAAGCCGATGACGAGAAGAATGACGCCGAGGACGATCATGGAGTCCTCCGGTTTCGCTGTGATGGCTCTTTCCGACCCAGGGTAGGCACGTTCGCGGACTTCCCGCGCAGTGGTGCACACGCAACGGATTTCGTCGCAGACGGTCGTTTCCGAGTCCGAGGCACGCCCGATCCGGAAATCGCGAGAGGAAGAACCCTCAATCCGTGAGGTGACGCCGCCGACAGCACACGACTTCCCCTACGGACCCGGTGTCCTCTGACCACGTCGGTTTCGGGAACACGATGTGCGCGTCGGGCCGACCTGGCGGATGATGTTCCCATTGCCGGTTCTGTCCTCGTATTCGGAGGACCACGCCGCATCGGCGTTTCCCCGTGTCGAGGACGGGCACTCGGTTCAGGTATCCGAGAGATGTCGGGTATGCGGAAGACGACGGAAGAGCCGGGCTTCGAAAGGGCTGGCGCAGGAAGAAGATGAAGTGTTGTGAGCACTGAGGTCAGCAGGAAGATCGCCACGCGTCGGCTGCCGGAGACGGGCTGGGCGGAAGCGCGCCGTCGGCACGGGAGCGGAGTACGTACCTGCGTTCCTGCGACAGCCGCCCTTGCCGCGCGGCGGGACCAGGCGGACAGTCCCGAGGGGAACATCGTCAGAGGCGAGGACTGAACCCCCGTTCAGGGAACGGTGCGTAGGCCGGTGAGGAGCGTGACTTCCTCACCGGCCCTTTTCTTTTGCGGTGCGACGGTGCTTCCGGACGCGAGGAATATCTCGGTTTCAGGCACGGCATTCCGGGCAGCCACATCCCTCGCTCCGGCTGTCCAAACGCTGTTCGTCCCCGCCATGCATCGGGGGCCACTCGACTCACCCTGATGGCCTAAGGTTCCGAGGGGACCGCTTGGTCTCCTCTAAGAGGGGTGTGCTCCGTGGCTGGTGAGGGCGTTTCGGACCGTTTGATCGGGCTGCTGTCCGTCCGAGGTGAGGATCTGGGCGCCGACTGGGCGGACAAGGTCACCGGTTCGCTGGGCGGGCGGGTGAGCCGCGCGGAGGTCCACCGCGAGCTTCAGGAGATCTACGCCGCTCTGGTCGCCGCGCTGGGCAGCGGCAGTGTGGACGGACGGGGTGAGGAGTTCGGCGAGGTACGAGCCCTGCTGACCGAGCTGTCGCGCAACCGGGCCCTACAGGGTTTCACGCCCATCGAGACCGCCGTGAGCGTGTACGCGCTCAAGGAGGTCCTGGAGCCGTCGCTGGGCGGTGAGGGCGCCGACCTGCAGGCGTATCTGCGGTTCGCCGCACTGCTGGACACCCTGGGCCTGTTCACCATCGAGGTCTACACCCGTACCCGCGAGGAGCTGATCTCGGCGCAGGCCGAGCAACTGCTGGAACTGTCCACGCCCGTCGTGAAGCTGTGGGACGGCGTGATCGGTGTGCCCCTGGTCGGCACCCTGGACTCCGCGCGCACCATGGTGGTGATGGAGAAGATGCTGCAGGCGCTGATCGACACCGGCTCCGAGCAGGCCATCATCGACATCACCGGCGTTCCCGCGGTGGACACCGAAGTCGCCCAGCACCTGCTGAAGACGGTGGTGGCGGCCCGGCTGATGGGCGCCGAGTGCACCATATCCGGCATCCGACCGCAGATCGCCCAGACGATCGTGGCCCTGGGCATCGACTTCGGTGACATCGTCACCAAGGCCACCCTCGCCGACGCACTGCGACACGCCCTGCGCCGCTCCGGCATCGCGTTCTCGCGTACGGCCCCGCAGGCCGGTACCCGGTGAGCGAACGAGTCCCGGTACTCCAGATCGGGCAGGTGCTGCTCGTGTCCATCCAGACCGACCTGGACGACCAGGCGGTGATGCTGCTGCAGGACGACCTCGCGGCCATGGTGGTGGAGTCCGGCGCGCACGGGGTGGTCATCGACATCACCGCCGTGGAGATCGTCGACTCCTTCGTCGGCCGGATGCTGGCCACCATCGCCTCCATCTCCCGCCTGCTCGACGCGCAGACCGTCGTGGTGGGCATGCGCCCGGCCGTCGCCATCACCCTGGTCGAGCTCGGCCTGTCACTGGGCGGAGTCAGGACCGCGCTGACCCTCGACAAGGGACTGCGGGTACTGGAGCAGGCCCACGCCGGCGCGAAGGGCGCAACCGACACCAACTCCCCGGCCGGAACCGGTTTCGAGGGCATCGCGCCGGATGCCGCGGCCGGCCGGTGAGTGGCGCCCCCCGGGGTCCGGAGCTACTGGAGATCACCGCCAACGCAGGGGTGGTACAGGCCCGGCAACTGGTGCGCACGCTGGCCCAGGAGTGCCGGTTCTCCCTCGTGGAGCAGACCAAACTCATCACCGCCGCCAGTGAGCTGGCCCGTAACACCCTCGTCCACGGCGGCGGCGGCACCATGACCGCCCTGCTCGTCGAGGAACGCGGCCGACGCGGCGTACGCCTGGTTTTCACCGACCAGGGACCAGGCATCGCGGACGTCGACCTCGCCCTGACCGACGGCTGGACCTCCGGCAGCGGCATGGGACTGGGCCTGTCCGGTTCCAAGCGACTGGTCGACGACTTCGTCCTGGACACCGCGCCAGGACAGGGCACCACCGTCACCATCACCAAGTGGGTCCGATGATGACGGTCGGCCCGCCGCGGCTGGTGGACTGCGAGGACGTCGCCTGGTTCCGCGACCAGCCCGAAGCCGCCCGCGGCGCCGCGGCCGCCCTGGGCCGGCGCATCGGTCTGGGCGATCAGCGCACCGCCGAGCTGGTGCTGGCGGTGGCCGAACTGACGACCAACATCACCAAGCACGCCGTCGACGGCTCCCTGCTGCTGCGGGTGCTGCGCAACCAGGCCGTGGCCGGCGTGGAGGTGGTGGCCGTGGACGGCGGTCCCGGGATGGCGGACGTCCCGGCCGCCCTGCGGGACGGCATGTCGACCGTCGGCACCCTCGGCATCGGCCTCGGCGCGGTCCAGCGACTGGCGGACACCTTCGACATCCATTCCCAGCCGGGCGTCGGCACCGTCCAACTGGCCCGGTTCTGGCCGCGCCCCTCGCACCCCTCGGTCGCCGGCGAGCCGGGCGTGGGAGGAATCACCCGGCCGATCGGAGGCGAGCAGGTCTGCGGCGACGCCTGGGCCGCACGCACCGACACCGGCGAGCGGGCGACACCGCCGGAGGACGACGGAGCCACGCGTCCGGCCTCATCCGGCACCGCGCCCCACGACTGGTCGGCCCTGACCGACACCCGCCCGCCGTCCGAGCGCGCACGAAGGGACCCGAAACGTACGGACGCCTTCGTGCGCCCGGGGGCGAGAGGCCGTTCCGCGCCGGTGCGCGCCGCCGTCGCCGGGCCGGGCGACGGCCTTCTGGTCATGTCCTGCGACGGTCTGGGCCACGGCCCGATGGCCGCCCTGGCCGCACAGGCGGCCGTCCAGGCCTTCCGCACCGGGGCCGCGCGGACCCCCGAGCAGGCGATGCAGCAGGTGCACCGGGCGATGCGCGGCACCCGCGGCGCCGCCGTGGCCATCGCGCGCCTGGAGCCGGACGGCCGGCTGCTGTTCTGCGGCGTCGGGAACATCACCGCCGCCCTGGTCACCGCCACGACCCGCACCACCCTGCTCTCCCATCCCGGTATCGCCGGACACCAGATACACCAACTGCGCACCTACGAACACCACTTGCCCGCCCACGGAATCCTGGTGATGCACTCCGACGGGCTCAGCGAACGCTGGACCGCCGCCGACCTGGCCGGCCTGCTGCACCATCCGCCCGCCGTGATCGCCACTGGTCTGCTGCGCCACGCCGGGACCCGCCGCGACGACGCCAGCGCGGTGATCGCCAAGGCGGCCTGGTGAGCGCGGCCGCCCCGCGCCACCGCGACCACACCCCTCTGCTGGTCACGCCGATCGGCACCGAACGCGATGTGTTCGCACTGCGCCGCCAGGCCAAGACCATCGCCCAAGCCGTCGGTCTGGACAGCCGGGACCAGGTACGCCTGGCCACCGCGCTGAGCGAACTGGGACGGGATCTACTGCGCCCCACCGCCATGACCGCCGCCTTCACCATGCAGCGGCAACCGGCCGCACTCCAGGCCATTTTGCAGTGGCGCGACGACCGCGCACCCAGCGGCGAGTCGCTGGCCGCCGTCACCCGGCTCCTGCCCCAGACCCGCCACGAACCCGCCCCCGGCGCCCCGGGCCGGCCGGTCCGGGCCGGCGGCGGCCGGATCGAGATCACCTGCCTCGTTCCCGAACCCGCCGCCCGGGACCTGAAGGTGGAGCAGGTCCTCGCCCTGCTGCGGTCCGACCGTCCGACGAGCGCGATCGACGACCTGCGGGCGCAGACCGGGGATCTGATCGCCGCGCTCCAGGAAGCCCACGCCCAACGCGACGAACTGGAGCGGCTCAACGAGGAGTTGACCGAGACCAACGCCGGGGTGATGGCCCTGTACGCGGAACTGACGGTCGAGCACAAGGACGTGGTGGAACGCTTCGGCCAGGAACACGAGCTCGCCCTGGCCCTGCAACGCACCTTTCTGCCCGCCACTTTGCCCCGGATCCCCGGGACGGAGATCGCCGTCCGCTATCTGCCCGCCGCGTCCATGACCGAGATCGGCGGCGACTTCTACGAAGCCATCGACACCGAGCGGGGACTCCTGCTCGCGGTCGGCGACGTGGTCGGTCACTCCCTTCAGGCCGCCATGGTCATGGGCGAACTGCGCCACGCCCTGCGTGCCTACGCAGCGCAGGACCACCCTCCGCACGTCCTGCTGGAGCACCTGGACCATCTTCTGGGTCTGCACCAGCCCGGGTGGACCGCCACCGTGTGCATCGTGCTGATCGAGCCCGGCAACAGGCGGCTGCACGTCGCCAACGCCGGCCACCTGCCGCCCCTGCTCCTCGCTCCCGGCGCCAAGCCCCGCTACCTGCGCGAACACGGCCCCCTGCTGGGCCTGAGACTGCCGCAACCCGTCGCCGTCAGCCACTCCGTCGAGCCGGGCAGCCAACTCCTCATGATCACCGACGGGTTGGTCGAAACCCGCGACAGCAACCTGTTCGAACGCCTGGAACTCCTGAGCAGCGCCGCCGCGGCCGGTCCCGAGGAACCCGACGCGTTGTGCACCGAACTGCTGGAGACCTTCGGCGCGGACTCGGAGGACGACATCATCGTCTTCGCGGCCCGCCTGCACCCACCTGAACTGCCCTGATCCCACGCCGATGACGTACCACCAGCGGCGTGGTTCAAGAACACCTACTCACCGTCGACGGCCGCCGCGGCCGTCGCGTCCTGCCCGTCGTCGCCCGCGTTGGCATGAAGATGACCCACCACCGTGTTCACGACGGCGACCAGCGGTACGGCGACCACGGCACCGCCGATCCCGGCGACCAGACCACCGGTGGCGACGGCCAGGACCACCGCGAGGGGATGGACCCGGACGGCCTGCCCCAGGATGAAGGGCTGGAGCACATGCCCTTCGATCTGCTGCACCAGGAGCACCACCAGCAGGACCATGAGCGCGGTGAACACGCCCTGCGTGACCAGGGCGACCACGACCGCGATCGCCCCGGAGGCGACGGCACCGACCAGCGGCACGAACGAGCTCAGGAAGATCACCACACCGATGGGGACCGCGAGGGGCACGCCTAGGAAGTAGATGCCCACCCCGATGAAGAGGGCGTCGATGAACGCGACGATCATCGTCCCGCGTGCGTACGCGGTGAGTGTCCGCCAGGCCCGCGGACCCGCGGAGGACACTCCCGGCCGGGCCTCGGCCGGGACCAGCTTGAGCGTCCACTGCCAGATGCGCCTGCCGTCGTACAGCAGGAACAGGGTGGAGAACATCGTCAGCAGCATGCCGGTGAGGACCTCGGCCACCACGGTGACCCCTTGGAGGCCCGTAGAGGTGAGCTGACTCGTGCTGCCGATCGCGTCGCTCAGATTCTTCGCGCCGTCGTTGATCTGCTTCTCGGTCACATGGAACGGGCTCTGGAGCAGCCACTGCTTCAACTGCTCGACACCGTCCTGGAGACGGCCGGACAACGAGTCGACGTTGTCGAGCACCTGCCATACGACGAACCAGCCGACCAGCCCCAGGACGAGGAATCCGCAGATCGCCGTGACCGCGGTGGCCAGCCCCCGGGGGAGCCCGCTGCGCTGAAGCCGGGAGACCGTCGGCTCGAGCAGGGCGGTGATCAGCAACGCGACGACGAAGGAGAGGACGACCAGCCGTACGGAGCCGATCACCCGCATCAGCACCCAGACCGAGGCGGCCAGGACCAGGAACCGCCAGCCGGCCTCGGCCGCCACCCGCATGCCCCAGGGAACCGCGCCGGCCGGGTCCGGGGTGCGGGGGCGGACCCGCTGGACCTCCGCCGGCCGCTCCCGGCGGGCCATCGCCTCGTGGTCCGCGTCCTGGGCCGCCCGGGCCTGCGCACGGCGTTCACCGAGCGTGGCCGCGCCGTCCTTCACGCGATCGAGCCATCCGTGGATCCGGGGCATCCGGCACCTTCCTTTGCTTCGCTGGCCTTCTGCCCCCGTTCCGATCGATCAGCCACGCTGCGCGACGTCGGCCTCGCGGGCCGGCGCCGCGGCAGGGGCGCGAGGGCCGGGGGACGGCGGCGGGCCGGCTCGCCGGCACGGTCGTATGCGACGGGGCGGACCGGGGCGGGTCAGTTCCCCGGCAGGGGCGTACGCAGAGCGGACAGCCCCCGCTCCCACGCGGCGTCGATGTGGGCGGTGAGCCGGTCCTCCAGCAGGAGGGTCGCCGCGCAGCCGAAGGCGATGTCGGCCTCCAAGCCCGGTTCGTCGGCGAGGAGGCCCCCGATGACCTCGTGGCGCACGACCTGTTCGTGGACGGCGTCGGCCTCGACGTGCTCGGCGTAGAAGTGCTCGGCCGCGGGCCCCGCCCCGCACCTGTGCATCGCCCTGGCGAGACGCCGGGAACCGGGGGAGGAGGTGACCTCGACGCAGGCGAAGTGACCGACGAGCGCACCGCGCAGCGCCCGGTGCAGGCCGAACAGCGACATCAGATTCACAGTGGCGAGGAGCGGGGCGGGTGCCTGGTCCAGGTAATGGCCGTACGTGGGATCGAGGCCCAGGTCGACCATCAGGTCGGCGTAGAGACGGGCGTGGATCCGGTCGGCGCGGCCGGCGCCGAACTCGTCGTACTCGATGGCGACCATCGCGGCCTTGGCCCGGCCGGTCAGACGCGGGATCACCCAGGCGTGCGGATCGGCCTCCTTGAGGTGGTAGAGCGAACGCAGCGCGGCGTACTCGCGCAGTTGCCAGAGCTCGCCGGTCGTCTCGAGCCGGTGACTGAGGCTGCCCGTGAGGTCCACCGGTTCGACGAGCAGCGGCGCGAAGGCCTCCTCGACGGTCCGGGGGGAGTGGGCGAGGCGGGACCGCAGCGCGCTCAGGAACCGCGTCTCCAGGCTTCCGCGCAGGCGCAGCAGTTCCGGATCCCATTCCCGGTCGTCGCCGACGCCTTCGAAGCCCCGGTAGTGCGGTTCGTACAGCAGGTGCAGGGCGAGCTGAAGGTCCTCGCCCCAGGGATCGGCCCCCGGTACCGCGTCCGTTTCGTACGCGGGAGGCAGACCCGTACGCAGGGACGCGACGACCGCCCGTGACAGTTCGCCCCGCCCCTCGACCAGGCGGGCGCCGGCCGCGGACGGGGAGGCGGTGGGGCCGGGCGCGGTCATGAGGAGTTCCTGTCATCCGGAGAATGCCTGGTCGCGGGGGTGTCATGGCCCTCACGGGCCTGCCGTGCGCGTTCGGCGGGGGCGGCCTTCTCACGGTGCCGGTGGCTGGTGTCGCACCAGGGGTACGAGCGGCTGCGGCGGCAGGTGCAGATCGCGACCATGAAACGGTCCGAGCGGGCGACGGTGCCGTCGTCCAGGACGATCTCCACCGGCCCCTCGACCAGGACGGGCCCCTGTGGTTCGACGCTCACCCGTCGGGCGCGGCTGACCGGTTCGGCACCGGTGGCGTGGTCAGGCTGCCTGGGCACGGATGATCACCAGTTCCTCGCGCTCTTCGCCGGCGTCCGCGAGTCCCCGCTCCTGGAGCCAGGGCCGGCGTGAGCGCAGCACCGGCCCCCAGGGAACGGACGCCCGCACGGTCGTCCGCCCGGTCAGCCCCGCCTGTCTTAGTCGCCTCAGCGTGTTCTCGGTCCCGCACATGGCGGAGTGCACCATGAGCAGGACGCCTCCGGTGCGCATCAGGGCGGGTGCGCTCGCGCAGATCCGGTCGATGACGAGCCGGCCGTCGGGGCCGGCGTCCCAGGCGCGCGCAGGACCGCCGGTCGGCAGCGCGATCTCCGGCGAGGGGACGTAGGGGGGATTGGCGAGGACGATGTCGTAGCGTCTGCCGTTCGTACCGGCCGCGAAGTCCCCGTGCAGGACGCGCAGGGGCAGGCCCTGCCGCAGGGCGTTGAGCCGGGCGGTGGTCACCGCCCGCCAGGACACGTCCACGGCGGTGACCCGTGCGCCTCTCGCTGCCGCGCTCAGCGCCAGGACCCCCGTGCCGGTGCCGATCTCCAGGACCTCCGTCACCGGGTGCAGATCTTCCATCGCCAGGGCGTCCGCGAGGAGACGGGTGTCGGCCTGGGGCCGGTACACACCCGGCAGGGCCAGCAGACCCGTGGGGAGTGTCGATTCTCGAGTCGCAGTCGTGGCGGGCACCGCGTACCTCCCGATTCTGTGCGTCCGCGGCGCGGAGCTCGGTGGGTGAGGTGTCCGTCCGAGCGGGGCCGCGCGAGGTTCCACGGGTCCTGAGGCACTCGTGGCGATCCTCGGGTGAGTGACGAGCCTGGAGCTGTCAGTGCCGTGGCTGTCGGTCGGTGTCGTCGTCGGGGGTCTGCCAGGAGTCCTGTCGGGCAGCCGCCTGTGGGTTCTGATCGGCTGGGGCGGCGCCGGGATCCTGGCGGCGTGCGGTGCGCCGGCTGCCGTACCAGAACGCGCCGATCAGGAGGGCGGCCAGCACGAGGCCGGCGACGACCAGGGGCAGCGACGACGAGCCGTCGGCCGCGAGCACGTGTGAAGAGATCATGGCGGCCGTCTACCCGTTCTCGGGTGGCCCTCACGGATGACGAACGCGTATTCCGCCGGGGGAGATCGTTCGTCACGCACGGTGAGGGGGCGCGGTGGCCGGGAAATCCCGCGGCGCGGGCCCCGCCGTGCGGGCTCGCGAGCGTCGCCGCACGCGGTCCGCGACGGCCACGGCGCCCGCCGTGCCGCACGCGACCGCCAGGGCACCCGCCCTGCCGCAGGCACCCGCCGTGCCGCACGCGACACACGACACACGACACACGACACCCATGGCACCGCCGCGGCTCTGGCCCGACCGCCATGCGCCCGCCCCGGATCCCCGGGTCAAGGTCATGGACCTCGGCGGGACGGAATCGGCACGGTCCGTTCCCCCGTACCGCGGGGAGCGGACCGTGCCGATGACCCGTCATCGGGTCGGATCAGAACGGGGCGCGCACGGAGAGGCGGACAGGCGTCGGCCCAGCGCGCCCCGCCGTCAGGAGCAACCCGCCGGCGTCGGTTGCGACGCGTCGTGGATCAGCGCGTCCTGGGCCGCCTTCAGCCGCTTCACATCGGGCTTGACCACCTTGCGGTCGTACGTCATCAGCCCGTTCAACTCGCCCTCCACATCCGAGATCTGGGTGTAGACGGCGCCGTTGCCGCCCTTGCAGGCGAGCTTGTGCACCTCGTCCAGGCGGGCCAGATAGTCATCGGTGTACGTCGCCGGGTCCACGTCCACGTAGGACTGCTGCACCGACCAGGCGTGACCGGGCACCGCGAGACCGAGGCCACCGTACTCACCGCTGACCAGAGCACGTTTCCCGTCGGGATGCGGTGGCAGCGCGGGGCTCGGATAGCCGTGCTCGTCGATGATGTCGCCGGTTCCGCCGTCCACGCCGAGGTTGATGCCCGACATGGAGTTGACGAGGCGTGTCGGGTCCCAGGACTTGGCCTGGTCGGCGATGCGGGCCTCGTCGTACTGGCCCCAGCCCTCGTTGAAGGTCACCCACATGACGACCGACGGGCTGCTGATGTGCTCGTCGATCATCTGCTTCATCTCGCGCTCGTACTCGGCGCGGGACGCGGCGTCCGGATCGACCCCGGCCGTCATGGCGGGCATGTCCTGCCAGACCATCAGGCCGAGCCGGTCCGCCCAGTAGAACCAGCGGTCGGGTTCCACCTTGATGTGTTTGCGGACCGCGTTGAAGCCCATCCGCTTGTGCATCTTCAGGTCGTACGCCAGCGCCTCGTCGGTCGGCGCGGTGTGCAGGCCGTCGGGCCAGAAGCCCTGGTCGAGGGTGGCCATCATGAAGACGGGTTTGCCGTTGAGGACGGTGCGCGGGGTTCCGTCCACCTGTTCCACGGCGATCGACCGCATCCCGAAGTAGCTGCCGACGCGGTCGGCGCCGACGGTCACCTTCAGGTCGTAGAGGAAGGGGTCGTCGGGCGACCAGAGGTGCGGGTCGGTGATCTTCAGGGTGAGTGGCTGTCCGGTGCGGCCGGTCGCGGTGGCGACCCTGCGGTGTCCGGCGTACGCGGTGGCGGTGACCGGCACTCCGTTCCGGACGCCCTGCGGCTCGACGGTGAGCCGGCTGTTCTTGACGTCGGGCGTCAGCTTGAGCGAGTCGACGTGGTCGGTGGCGACCGGTTCCATCCACACCGTCTGCCAGATGCCGGAGGACGGGGTGTACCAGATGCCGCTGGGGTCGAGACGCTGCTTGCCCACCGGCGGGTTCTCGCCGCCCTGCGCGTCGGTCGGGTCGTAGACGCCGACGATCAGTTCCTGGGTGCGGCCCGGCTTCAGCGCGGCGGTAACGTCGGCGCCGAACTTGTCGTATCCGCCCTGGTGTTCGGTGACCTTGGTGCCGTTGACGTAGACCTCGGCCCGCCAGTCGACGGCGCCGAAGTTGAGCCGCAGGCGCTTGCCCGAGCCGATCCGCCAGTCCTTCGGGACCGTGAAGGTGCGGCGGTACCACATGCGGTCCTCGTGCCGTTCGATGCCGGAGAGCTGGGACTCCACGGGGTAGGGCACGAGGATCTTCTCGGCGAGGTTCCTGCCGACCGGCGGTTGGTCGCCCGCCTTGGCCGCGGCGAACTGCCAGGACCCGTTCAGGTTCTGCCAGTCGTCCCGGGTGAGCTGGGGCCGGGGGTACTCGGGGTGGGCGTTGCGCGGGCCGACGTCGTCCGCCCACTTCGTGCGCAGCTGGTAGGTGGAGTGGTTGGAACCGCTGCTCCAGAAGGCGCTGACAACGTTGCCGTTCGTCCCGGAGAGGCCGCCCTTGCCGTCGTAGCGCAGATCGGCGGTGCCCCGGGCCGTGCCGGTCCTGTTGCCGACGACGGGTTCCTTCAGGCCGACGAGCAGGGACTTCGGGTCGGCGGGGTCCAGTTTCGCGGTGGACAGAGGCCACTTGGCGCCGCCGATGACCGCCTCGACGTGGTCGGTGAGACCGGCCGGGGGCGCGGTGAGCGCCTGCGCGAAGTCGAGGCGCAGGGTGCGGCCGTCCCGCTGGACCGTGGTGGCGATGGCGCCGTCGTAGGCGTATCCGTCGGGCAGCCGGAGCGCCGACTGCGGGACGGCCGTCTTGGTGCCGCCCGGCGGGGTCCAGCGCAGGTGGAGGTTGGAGCCGCCGAAGTGCTCGAAGTACTCGACCTTGATGTCGTAGGCCTGTCCGGCGGTCAGGTCGAGGGGCTGGGAGGTCTGTTCCCGGTCCCAGTCGTCGACCCAGTGGTCGATGGCCAGGTGCCCGTCGACCCACAGCCGGAAGCCGTTGTCGCCGATGATCGAGAAGGTGTGGGCGCCGGTCTTCTCCGGGACGATCCGGCCGGTCCAGCGGACGTTGACGTCGTCGGACTGTCCGGTGGCGAAGGCGAGTCGCGGCTCCAGGTTGTCGAAGTCGAGGTTGGTGTCGAATCCGGTGGCCTTGAGCTCGTGGAAGTCGAAGGCGCCGGGGGCGGACTGGGTGTAGTACTCGCCTTTCAGGCCGTGGACCTCCACGGGCTCGCCGGCGGCCGTCGCGGCCGGGGCGGCGGTGAGCCCCGCGATGCCGAGCACGGCGGCGAGCAGGAGTGCCAGTTGAGTTCGGAGTCTTCTGATGCGCACGGATCCTCCTTGGCTGAGGAAGGGTGGCGGCTCGTTGCTTCAGTCTGTACAACGTTGGAAGGAACGGGAGTTGGCATCACAGCACGGGTCCCGGCCTCTGTCCAGGGTCATGACAAACGACCTGGTGGCAGAGGCGCACATCGATGGAGAGGAGATCCCTTGCGGGTCAGCCTGAAGGACGTCGCGGAGCGCGCCGGCGTCTCGATCAAGACGGTTTCGAACGTCGTGAACAACTATCCGCACGTCACCCCGGCCATGCGGGCCCGGGTCCAGGAGGCCATCGACGAGCTGGGTTACCGGCCGAACCTCACGGCGCGCAGCCTGCGCAAGGGCCGCACGGGCATCATCGCCCTCGCCATCCCCGAGCTCGGCAACCCGTACTTCGCCGAGCTGGCGGGAGCCGTCATCGACGCCGCCGCCGAGCACGAGTTCACCGTGCTCCTCGACCACACGCGGGGCGACCGGGAGCAGGAGGTGCTGGTCAGCCAGGGTTTCCGGGCCAACGTGATCGACGGTCTGATCCTCAGCCCGCTGGAACTCGAGGCCGAGGACCTGCGCTCCCGCACCGACGACGTGCCGCTCGTGCTGCTCGGCGAGCGGGAGTACGAGCTGCCCTACGACCACATCGCGATCGACAACGTGGCGGCCGCGCGCAGTGCGGTACGCCATCTGCTGGGCCGCGGACGCTCACGGATCGCCTATCTGGGGGCCCGTACGGATTCGGCCAACCGGCCCGCACATCTGCGGCTGGCGGGCTGGCGCGAGGAGCTGACGGAGGCCGGTGTGCCCGCACCCGACGACCTGGTGGTGCCGGTGGGCGGCTGGGACCGGGACGAGGGCGCGCGGGGGATGGCCCGGCTGCTGGATTCCGGGGTGCGTCCCGACGCGGTCTTCGCGTACAACGACCTGGTCGCGATCGGTGCGATGCGGGTGCTGCACGAACGTGGTCTGCGGGTGCCGTGGGACGTGGCGGTGGTCGGTTTCGACGACATCGAGGAGGGCCGGTTCGGTGCCGTCACGCTGACGACGATCTCGCCGGACAAGCAGGCCATCGCACGGATGGCGGTGGCCTCCCTGCTGCGCAGCCTGTCGGGCCGTACCGAGCCCGGGGGACGTGAACTGACCGCGGAATTCAGGCTCGTGGAGCGCGAGAGCACCCTGGGGCGGCGCTGACGGGATTTCGGACCGAAGGCTTTACAGCCTCCTTCCAACGATGTAAAAACCTCCCCGGAACGACGTGTACACCGAGTTGACCGCAAGAGCCGATCATCCCCCGGGAGCGCTCTCAGCGCCGGGGCCGCGCCGTTTGGGGACTCCATGAAGCCGATCGCACCTCGTCACCGCACCGCCGCCAGGACCCTCCTCGCCACCGGCCTCATCACGAGCCTCGCGCTCGTCTCCGGGTGCGCGAAGTCGGAGAAGGACTCCGCCGGCAAGGACAAGAGCTCCACCAGCCAGGGCGACTCGGGGCAGGTCGTCGCCTCGCCGTCCACCGGCTCCGGCCCGACCTGCGCCATAGACGCCTACGGCGCGCAGAAGACCGATCTGAAGACGGCCACCGTCGGCTTCTCCCAGTCCGAGAAGGAGGCCAACCCCTTCCGGATCGCCGAGACCGCGTCGATCAAGGCCGAGGCGAAGCAGCGGGGCGTGAAGCTGCTGACGGCCAACGCCCAGTCGCAGTTCTCCAAGCAGATCAGCGACGTCCAGGACCTCATCGCCAAGGGCGCCGACCTCCTGGTGATCGCACCGCTCAACTCGGACGGCTGGGAGCCGGTCCTGCGCTCGGCCTCCGCCAAGCACATCCCGATCATCACCATCGACCGCAAGATCAACGCCGCGGCCTGCAAGGACTACGTGAGCTTCATCGGCTCCGACTTCGTCGAGCAGGGCAAGCGCGCCGCGGACCGGATGATCGAGGCGACCGGAGGCAAAGGCGAGATCGCCATCCTGCTGGGCGCCGCGGGCAACAACGTGACGACCGAACGCACCAAGGGCTTCGAGGAGCGGGTCAAGGAGAAGGCACCCGGCCTCAAGATCGTCTTCAAGCAGACCGGCGAATTCGCCCGGGAGAAGGGCCAGTCGGTCACCGAGAACCTCATCCAGTCCAAGCCCGGCATCACCGGGATCTACGCCGAGAACGACGAGATGGGACTCGGGGCGGTCAACGCCCTCAAGGGAGCCGGCAAGCAGCCGGGCGCCGTGAAGATCGTGACGATCGACGGCACCCGCAACGCCGTCCAGGGCATCGTCGACGGCTGGATCGACGGCGTCGTCGAGTCCAACCCCCGCTTCGGGCCGCTCGCCTTCCAGACCCTGGACACCTTCACCAAGGGTGAGAAGGTCTCCCAGGACATCGTCATCCAGGACAGCGAGTACACCACGGCCAATGCCAAGTCGGACCTGGGCAGGGCCTACTGACATGCTGTCGGTCACCGGTCTGTCGAAGACCTTCCCCGGCGTGAAGGCCCTGTCCCAGGTGGACTTCACGGCCCGCGCCGGGGAGGTGCACGCACTCATCGGCGAGAACGGCGCGGGCAAGTCGACCCTCATCAAGGTCCTCACCGGGGTCTACCAGCCCGACGAGGGTGAAGTGACGTACAACGGGGCCCCGGTCCGCTTCGCCACACCGCTGCACGCGCAGCACGCGGGAATCTCCACCATCTACCAGGAGGTCAACCTCGTCCCCCTGATGACCGTGGCCCGCAATCTCTTCCTCGGCCGCGAGCCCCGCAACCGGCTGGGCCTGATCGACTTCCGGCGCATGCACCGGGACGCGGACGCGGCACTGCGCGAGCTCGGACTGCGCGTCGACGTACGCCGCCCGCTGCGTGAACTGGGCGTCGGCGCCCAGCAGATGGTGGCGCTCGCCCGCGCGGTCTCCGTCGACGCCCGCGTGGTCGTCATGGACGAACCCACCTCCTCGCTCGAACCGCGCGAGGTCCGGACCCTGTTCGGGGTGATCCGGATGCTGCGCGAGCGGGGCATCGCGGTGATCTACGTCAGTCACCGGCTCGACGAACTGTACGAGATCTGCGACGCGGTCACCGTGCTGCGCGACGGCAAGGTCGTGCACACCGGCCGCATCGCCGAACTCGACCGGCTCAGGCTCGTGGCGCTGATGCTGGGACGGGAGATCACGGACGTACGCGAGGACGGCCTCACCAAGTTCGCCGGCGGTCATCAGACCGAGACCGAACCCGTGCTCCAGGCAACGCAGCTGACCGTACGTCACCAACTGGACGCGGTGTCGGTCTCCGTCCGCCCCGGCGAGGTCGTGGGACTCGGCGGCCTGCTCGGATCGGGCCGTACCGAGACCGCCAAGGCCATCGCCGGCGCACTGCCCACCGACTCCGGGCGGGTCGTCGTGGCGGGCGTGCGCGTACGCACCGGCTCGACCCCCGCCGCGATCCGCGCGGGCATCAGCCTGCTCCCCGAGGACCGCAAGGCCGAGGGCATCGTGCCGGGCCTCTCGGTCCGCGAGAACATCGCGCTCGCCGCGCTGCCCGGCCTCTCGCGCTTCGGCCTGGTCGACGAGGCACGCATCGACCGGATCGTCGAGACCTTCATGAAGCGGCTGCGCATCAAGGCGGCCGGGCCCCACCAGAAAGTGGGCGAACTGTCCGGCGGCAACCAGCAGAAGGTCCTGCTGGCCCGCTGGCTGGCCATGCAGCCCAAGGTCCTGCTGCTCGACGAGCCGACCCGGGGCATCGACGTCGGCGCCAAGGCGGAGGTGCAGAAACTGATCGACGAACTCGCCGACGACGGACTCGGCGTCCTCCTCATCTCCTCCGATCCGGAGGAACTGATCGAGGGCAGCGACCGGGTGATCGTCCTCAAGGACGGCGCGGTCGTCGAGGAACTGACCGGCGACGCCGTCACCGAGGACCGGCTGATGCGCGCCATAGCCGCCGCGCCCGCGGACACGGGGACCGGCACCGGCCCGGGAGGCCACGATGACTGACCTGACGCTGGGCCGGGTGACCGCGGACCGCGACCGACTGCTGCGCCTGCTCCAGGAGTACGGCGTCTACCTGGGTGTCGTGGTCCTGTTCCTGGTCAACACCGTCTTCACCCCGCACTTCCTGTCCACCGAGAACTTCCGCACCCAGGCCGTCCAGGTCGCCCCGGTCCTGATCGTGGCGCTCGGCATGGCGCTGGCGATCGGCAGCGAGGGCGTCGACCTGGCGGTGGGCTCGGTCATGGCCCTGTCCACCTCGCTCCTGTCCCTCTACCTCGGCTACGGGCCCTGGATCGCCATCCTGATCGCCCTCGTGGGCGGTGCCGTGATCGGTGTCGCGAACGGCTCGCTCATCGCCTTCGTCGGCGTCCAGCCGATCGTCGCGACCCTCGCCCTGATGGTCGCCGGGCGCGGGCTGGCCCTGGTGCTCCTTCCTCAGCTCAAGGACGTCCACGATCCGGCCATGGCGTCACTCGGCTCGGGCGACGTCCTGGGCATCCCGTACCTGGTGTTGATCGCCGCGGCCCTCGCGCTGCTCGTCGCCTTCGTCGTGCGTCGCACCACCTTCGGCCGGCAGCTCCTGGCCATCGGGGACAGCCGCCCGGCGGCCCGGCTCGCCGGACTGCCGGTGCGCCGCGTGCTGATCCTGGTGTACGTCTGCTCCGGCGTCCTCGCCGCGATCGCGGGCGTGCTGGCCACCGCCCGGCTGACCGCGAGCGACCCGACCTCGCTCGGCAACCTCATGGAACTCTCCGCGATCACCGCGGTCGTGGTCGGTGGCACCCCGCTGAGCGGAGGCCGCGTCCGCATCGGTGGCACGGTCGCCGGCGCCGTCCTGATCCAGTTGCTCACCACCACGCTCATCAAGCACGATCTGCCGCCGTCGTGGACCCAGATCGCGCAGGCCGCGGTGATCGTCCTCGCCGTCTACGCGGCACGGGAACGAGGAAAGCGATGACGACCGACGTGGACACTCCGGTGAGCGCCAAGAGCACGGCCGAGGAAGAACCCGCCGGCGCCACCCGCTCCGAGCGGCTCAGCGCGCTCGCCCAGCAGCACGGCGCCCTGGTCACCCTCGTCGTCGCGATGATCGCGGCCTCGCTGAGCTTCGACACCTTCCTGACCGGCGACAACCTGGAGAACATGGCGCTCTCCTCGGCGTTCCTCGCCGTGGTCGCCCTCGGGATGACCTTCGTCATCGTCACCGGTGGCATCGATCTGTCGGTGGGTTCCCTCTTCGCCCTCGGCGGGGTGCTGGCCGCCTGGGGATCGCAGTACGGAACGGCGGTGGCGCTGCTGTTGCCCCTGGCGGTGTGCGGGCTGATCGGGCTCGTCAACGGACTGCTGATAGCCCGCTCCCGACTGGCTCCGTTCATCGTCACGCTGGCGGCGATGCTGGGCGCGAGGGGCCTCCTGCTCTCCGTCACCGACGAGGGCTCGAAGACGTATCTCGTGGACAAGGACTCGTTCTTCGCGAAACTCGGCCAGGACACCGTGTTCGGTGTCGGCGTGCCCGTGTGGATCACCCTCGCGCTGTTCGTGCTCGGCGCGGTCGTGCTGCGGCGCACCCGTTTCGGGCAGTACGTCTACGCGGTCGGGGGGAACGAGGACGCGGCGGCGCTGATGGGCGCCCCCGTGGCCCGTACGAAGATCTCCGTCTACACGCTCTCCGGGCTCTGCGCCGGGCTCGCCGGGGCGCTCAACGCGGCCTGGTTGGTGTCGGGTGTGACGATCCTCGGTTCCGGCATGGAACTGGAGGCGATCTCCGCGGTGGTGATCGGCGGCACGCTGCTCACCGGAGGGTTCGGCTTCATCAGCGGTTCGCTGGTGGGTGTCCTGCTGCTGAAGGTCATCCAGAACGTCATCAACCAGATCGGTTCACTGGACTCCGCCTACCAACAGGTCGTCAGCGGAGCCTTCCTGGCCGTGGTGGTCATCGCGCAGACGTGGCTGGGACGCAGGCGGCGGGTGCTGTGAGGGCGGGCCGACGGCTCGCCCACGGTGATCGGCGCGTCACACCTTCCGTACGGTGACGCCCGCCGCGGTGAACGCCTCGGTCTCGTCGTCGGGAGCGGACCGGTCCGTCACGACGGCGTGCAGGGCGGAGGCAGGCGCGACGAAGGCGAGAGCGGTGCGGGAGAGCTTGGCGGCTTCGGTGACGGCGATGACACGACGGGCGGAGGCGATCGCGGCGCGCTTGACCGCGGCGTCGGCGAGGTCGTAGGCGGTGAGGCCGTCCGCGACGGTCAGGCCGCAGCACCCGACGACCGCGGTGTCGAACCGCAGGGCGGCCAGCGACGCCTCGGTCAGCGGGCCCGTCAGTGCCAGTTCGCCGGTACGCGGTTCCCCGCCGGGCAGCAGGAGCTTCAACTGAGGGGCGCCGGTCAGCGCGTTGGCCGCGTGCAGGGACAGCGGCATGACGGTCAGCCGGCGCTGATGGAGGGCGCGGGCGACCTCCAGACAGGTGGTGCCGCTGTCGACGACGACCGACTCGCCGTCCGCGATCAGTGCGGCGACCTCGGCGGCGATGCGCCGTTTGACCTCCAGCCCGTCCTGGGCCCGCAGGGCGAACGGCGGTTCCTCTCCGCGAAGGAGCAGGCTCCGGGCCCCGCCGCGATATCGCTCCAGGACACCCTGGTCGGCCAGGACCTCCAGATCGCGGCGGATGGTCATCTCCGAGGCGCCCGTGAGCTCGGCCAGTTCCGCGACGCTCAGCCGGCCGCTCCCGCTCACGGCATCGGCGATCTTCTTCAGCCGCTCTGCGCTCATCATGCCCCCATGAGATCACCTGAGACGATCGCAATGCAAGCTTTCGAACATCGATGTTGTTCGTTATGTTCGTTCCCATGAACAAAACCCTGCGGGCCGGCCGACTGGCCACGTTCGCCTTCTTCGCCGTCGTCGGCTTCGACATGGGGATGTGGATCGTCCACATCCCCGCCATCGAGCAGCGCGTCGGCATCAGCCACGCGGTACTCGGCTGGCTTCTGCTGCTGCTCGGTGCCGGCGCCTTCACGGGGATGCAGCTCATCGGCCCGCTCACCGACCGCTTCGGTGCCCGCACCGTGGTGCCCGTGAGCGCGGTGCTGTGCAGCTCCGCCCTGGTCCTGCCGGGCTTGGCGACCGACGTCTGGACACTGGGCGCCGCACTGGCGCTGTTCGGCTTCGCCAGCGGCTGCCTGGACGTGAGCGTCAACACCCACGCCGTACAGGTCGAGCGCGGATACCAGCGCCCCGTCATGTCCGCCTTCCACGCGCTCTTCTCCATCGGCGGTGTCGCCGCTTCGCTCGTCGGCGCCTTCACCCTGACCCGCGGCTGGAGCCCGGCCACCACCCTGGGCGCCATGTCGCTGCTCAGCCTGGCCGTCACCGCCCTCGCCGCGCCCGCCCTGCTGCGCCCAGACCCTGCCCATGACCTCACCGCCACCGCGCCCCAGGGCGTCAAGGCCCGGCGCGGAACACCCCCGCGCATCTGGATACTCGCCGCGCTCGCCTTCACCCTCATGCTCTGTGAGGGCGTCGCCAACGACTGGAGCGCGCTGCATCTCAAGGACGTGCTCGACGCGCCCGCCGCCACCGCCGCCCTCGCCTATGGCGTGTACGCCACCGCCATGACCACCGGCCGGCTCCTCGCCGACCGGGTGGCCGCACGCCTGGGCACGGTCGCCGTGCTGCGCTACGGCTCGGCCCTCGCCGCACTCGGCATGACCCTGGCGGCACTCGCGCCCGACGTCCCCGTCGCGCTGGCCGGTTGGACCGTCTTCGGCGCCGGTCTGTCCGGCTGCATCCCCCAGCTCTTCAGCGCCGCCGGTCACGCCGATCCTGCCGCCGCCGGAGCCAACGTCTCCCGGGTGTCCGGCCTCGGATACCTCGGCATGCTCGCCGGACCCGCGGTGATCGGGCCGCTGACCGAGGTCGTCCCGCTCAACCTCACGTTCTTCCTGCCGGTGACCTTCTGTGTCGTCGCCAGCGTCACCGCCCGCATCCTCAGGGCCGAGCCGGGGACACCGGCCAAGGTCGAGGACGGGACCGAGGAGGCCGACCGCGAGACGGCAGCGTGCCAACTGTAGGAACGCGCGGGGGTGTTGGCGCGGGTGAGGGGTGCCTGCCGGCGAGCGCGGTGCGGCAGCGTCTGTAGGCGCAGGCGCAGGCGCAGGCGCAGGCGCCTAGGCAACCGTCCAGGGCAGCGGTGGGTTGCGTGTTGCCGAAGTACGGCCGCAGGCAGTCCCGTTCCGCGAACAGGGCGCGGTCGAAACGGATGGGCACGCGGGAGACACCTCCCCGGCGTGCAAATTGAAGTGCGCTGCCGGCCGCGGCCCGTGCAGACTCCACGCATGGGTGCTGATATCGCCGTGTCGCCTCAGGAGAGAGCTCTGCGACATGTCGCGGCTTCGTCCAGCGGGGAGCCGCTCCCTCGTGACCTGCGGGTGACGATGCACTTTCATCCCGACCGAGCCGCGGGGAACCTCCCCATCCTGGTGCGGATGGCGGAGGACGGTGTCTACCGGTCGCAGTTCGTGACAGGGACGAGCAACGGGGGACTGACCGCTCATCCGGGCGGCGACCGGTGGCGCTGGGAGAGCCGCATCTTCGCCGGAGCGTACGACGAGGCCCCGGCCGACCAGCGGCCCGTGTACGGGGCGTTGAACCACCGTCGTGATCCGCACGGGGGCGCGCCGCGGTTCGGTTCCTCGTACTTCAGACTGACGGCGGCGACGCTCGCGCGCTCCACGTTCTGCTACCCCGACAGCTCCGCCGAACCTTCCGCTTTCGGTGTCGCCAGGTGCTGCTCACTCATCGAGCTCGCCGACGCGGCGGACACGGACCCCCTGGACCGCCACATCGAGGCACAGATCCACGGCCCGGTCGGATTCGCGGGTGACGTGGAGGCACTGGTGCTGGACCCCAGCTATCGCGGAACGGAGGTCGAAGCCGCATCGCGCCGGCTGCCGTGCCCGGTCGAATGGCATCCCGGATTCCGGCTCGAGGTGGCCGAACTGCGACGCCATCCCGGCTACCGCGGGCAGGCGTACGTGGACCTGGGGACCGAGATCGCCGTCAGCGGCCGGCTCACTCCCCGGATCATCGGAGACGCCGCCCGCTCGGGCCGCTACGCCCTCCAGGACCTCAAGAAGGTCTGGCACTGCCTCGCCCGCTTCGGCGAGCCCGGCGGCCGCCTCCGGGGCGAGCCATCGCGGGGACGGTGATCCGGCCAGGTGATCCGGCCACGGGTGCCCGCCGCCCACCTGCTGCGAAACCCGCTCCGCGCGTGGCCGACGTCCCCCGGCGCTTGATCAATACCCCCGGTTGCGTGCCCCGCGGGATGCGGACAGCATGTTGCGGGAGCAGAGGAATCGGTTTGCTCTTCTTGCACAGCGGCATCAGCTACTCTCCGTGACACATCGTGTGCCGACGGGGACCGGACGGCACGTCTGAGCGTGCGTGATTGCGGTCATCCCCGCCCCCGTGGATGCCCCCACTCACGTTGTCAGCGGGGAGAGCCGGGACGCGACGGCGCGAGGAAGGCCACGGGAACCCTGTCGAGGGGTCCGGTCACAGGGACTCCTCGCGCAGGTCCGCGCAGGTCTCCTCGTCCGGTCCGCGCCCACCGGTCATCCGCGGCGGGAACGGTCGGCTCCGACTCCGTCGGGCGGTCGCGCCCTGGAGCGGTGGTGCCACCTCAAGGAAAGGAACTTCCTGATGTCCACCACCGTGATCCAACACGTGCTGAACAGGCTGCGGGACATCGGCGTGCGGCACGTCTTCGGAGTGCCCGGCGACTTCGCCTTCCCCGTGGACGACGCCATCGCCGAACACCCGGACATCCAGTGGATCGGCAGCTGCAACGAGCTCAACGCCGCCTACAGCGCCGACGGTTACGCCCGCGTGCAGGGCATCGGCGCCGTGTGCACCACCTACGGGGTCGGAGAACTCAGCGCGATCAACGGCATCGCCGGCGCCTACACCGAGCACCTCCCGCTGTTCCACCTCGTCGGCATGCCCAAGATGCCCGTCCAGGCCCACCACTCGCTCGTCCACCACACCCTGGGCAACGGCGAGTTCGACCTCTTCCAGAAGATGACCGACTCCGTGGTGTGCGCGAGCGCCATCATGACACCGCAGAACGCCGCCGCCGAGACCGAGCGGCTCATCGCGGCGGCGCTGTATCACCGCCGCCCGGTCTACATGGCCTTCCCCGCCGACCTCGCGGAGATGCCGGTGGTCGGAAAGGCCCAGCCGCTCTCGGCGCCCGCCAGCGACCCCGCGCAGGTGGAGGCGGCCGTTCAGGCCATCACCGACATGCTCGGCCGGGCGAACAGCGCATGCGTCCTGCCCGGGATCCTCGCCACACGCGTCGGCCTCGGCGCGGACCTCCAGCAGTTCCTCGACGCCACCGGCCTGCCCTTCGCCACGATGATGGCGGACAAGGGGGTCCTGGGGGAGGACCAGCCCGCCTACGTCGGCATGTACGACGGCAAGCTCATGAACGAGAGCGTCCGCCGCTTCGTCGAGGACGGTGACGTCGTCGTCCTGGTCGGCGCGATGATGCACGACTTCAACACCGGAGCGTTCACGGCCAATCTTGACCCAGGGCGCACCATCGACATCCGTCATCACCACGTCAGCGTCGACGGCATGACCTATCAGAGCGTGGAGATGAAGGACCTCCTCCACGCTCTCGCCCAGAAACTTCCCCGCAAGCAGTGGCCGCGCCCCTCGGCCGAGGTGACCCGCATGCCCCAGGCGGCCGGCACCGGCGACGACTCCATCACCGCCGAGAACCTCTACCCGCGCTGGGAGAACTTCCTCAAGGCCGACGACATCCTGGTCGCGGAGACCGGAACCGTCTCCATGGGCATGGCCTTCGCGCGGCTGCCCCACGGCGCCACCTTCCAGAACCAGTCCCTGTGGGGATCGATCGGCTGGGCCACCCCCGCCGCGGTCGGCGCGGCCGTCGCCGCCACGGACGAGCAGCGCGTCGTCCTGGTCACCGGTGAAGGCTCCCACCAGCTCACCGCCCAGGAGATCAGCCAGTTCGGGCGGCTCGGGCTGCGCCCGGTGGTGTTCGTCCTGAACAACCACGGCTACCTGATCGAGCGACTGCTCTGCAAGGACCCGGACATCGCCTACAACGACCTGGCCAACTGGCACTACTCGGAACTCCCGAAGGCCCTGGGCTGCGACGACTGGTTCACCGCCCGCGTGTCGACCCTCGCCGAACTCGACCAGGCCATGGAGACCGCGGCGAAGGCCGACACCGGGTGCTACATCGAGGTCATGACCGACACCTACGCGGCCCCGCCCCTGGCCAACAAGCTGCACGAGAACATCGAGACGCTCTACTCCACGTAGACCCACCGGCGCGCCTGCGCCGGTACGGCACTTCGTCCAGCCCCGCGGGCAGGGCGGTGGCACACTCGGCCGCCGCCCTGCCTCCGGACGCCACACAGGAGCCCGAACCGCACCGATGCCGCCCCCTCTCGGCCCACGGTCAGACGTCGATGATCCGCCAGCGCTCCTCGTCGGCGTTCTTCCACTGCCGGGTGACGACCTGGAAGTCCTGGGACGGCAGCTCGTAGGCGTCGAGGTACCGGCTGTTGCTCGCCTCCTGGATCGTGAAGGTCCCGTTGGCGGACGGGAGGATGATCCACGCCTGGGTGGCGTCGTTCTCCGCGGTGCGGGTGACGACACGGAAGTCGTCGCCCGAGCCCTGGTAGGCGTCGAGATACCGGCCGGTGCTCACCTGCTGGATCGTGGACAGGCCGTTGCTCAGGTCGGTCAACAGCCAGTGCTGGGTGTCGTTGTTCTGGAACGGCCGGGTGACCACGCGGAAGTCGAGGCTCTCGATCTCATGGGCGTCCAGGAACCGGTGGGTGTCCGCCTGGTCGATGGTGACGACACGCTGCGCCACCACGGTCGGCGTGGCCGCCGGCGAGGCGTGGGCTCCGGCGGCGGTGCCGAGCAGCGAGACGGCCGCCATGACCATCGCCAGGACGCTGCCCGGGACCACCCTCCTGCGCACGTTCATGAATGACTGCCTCTCTGTCGCGGTGTCCGATGTGTTCCGGCAAGCAGCGTGGTGGGCCGGACCCCGCGTGTCGCGCCATGTGCCGCTCAGCGGACCGGAGCACCGACGTCCGCGCCCGCCCGTACGGACGTCCTGGCGGCCCGGCCCGGCCCCGCGCGGGTTCGGGGCCCCGGAACCGGTCCGCGGCGTGCCTGATCGTGGGTCCCACGAGGACCCGTCGGCCTTCTTCTCCCGTGAGAGGGCAGACGATCAGCGTCGTGTCGGACGCAGTGCGAAAGGACATCGCCCATGGTGAAGAGCCGCGTCGACGCCCGGGTGAGGCATCCCAGACACGAGCGTCGTGGTGAGGCCAGACTGCCCGGAGTGGTCGTCACGCTCATCGCGATCACCCTGTACGTGGCCCTGCCGCAGCAACTGCTGGTCGCTCCGCGCTATGTGCTGCCCGCTCTGGAACTGCTCCTCCTGGTGCCGCTCGTCGCGGTCAACCCCAAGAGGCTCACCCGGCAGACCAAGGCCATCAGGTTCTCCTCGCTGACTCTCGTCCTCGTCATCGCGGCCAGCAACCTCACCGCGCTCGGCATCCTCATCCACGAACTGATCCACGCCGATGTCAAGGACGGCCGTTCCCTGCTGGTCGCCGCACTACAGGTGTGGCTCACCAACATCATCGCCTTCGGGCTCGCCTACTGGGAACTGGACCGTGGCGGCCCGGTGGCACGCACCCAGTCACCACGCGGTGAACTTCCGCTGGCGGACTTCCGCTTCTCGCAGGACGAGAACAGCGACGCCGTGGAGGAGGTCGCGGACGGCGCCAGCCGCACCTCGGACTGGGTGCCGACCCTGGTGGACTACCTGTACATCTCCGTGACCAACTCGACGGCCTTCAGCCCCACCGACACCATGCCGCTCTCCACCCGCGCCAAGCTGCTGATGAGCGTCGAGAGCGTCGCCGCCCTCCTGACCTCCCTGCTGGTCATCGCCCGTGCGGTCAGCGTCCTCCACTGACCGCGTGGCCGGGGCCGGCCGACGCCGGACACCCACCGTCCGCCGCCGACCGTCCACGGTGACCCATGTCCTTGACCCCGCAGGCGATTTCCGTCGTCGAGGCACCCGTGTGCGTCTCCCACATCCGTCCGCACAATTCCCCTGCGGGCCTCACCAGCGACGCACGGCACCGACGATCCGGGGAGCGCAGAAAACGGCGGAAGCCCCCGCGCCACTGAGGGCGGGGACTTCCGCGCGCTGGTGCCGGGGGGTCAGGTCGGTGCAGACGCCCTGCGCCCGACCGGCGTCACCAGGAACCCTCAGCCCGGCCAGGTACCGGTCACCCGGCGCGTGGCGGTGGCACCCGCGCGGTCGACGGCGGCCTTGACTCCGGCGAAGATCGCGCCTTGCAGCGTGGCGGCGAGCAGGACCTCACGCCACGTGCGGTTCTCGTCGGTGGCGGTGGGGGCGTCCTCGGCATGGGTGAGCACCTTCCAGGCCTGTTTGAAGGCCATACCGGCGAGCAGGCCGCCGGCGGCTCCCAGAGCGAGGCCGACCGGCTTGTAGGCGACCTTCGACGCTTTCACCGGCTTCAGCCCTTCTTGCGGCGGAACATCAGCCACGCGAGGGCCGTCGCGCCCCCGGCCGCCACCAGCACCTTGCGGTTGTCCCGTACCGCCCGGGCACCCTGAGCGGCCTGTGCCCGTACCGGCTCGGGAGCCTTCTCCTCCCACACACTCCCGGCCTGCGCGGTCTTCTCCCGGACCTGGGCGACGGTCTGCGCCGCCTTGTCCTTGACCTGCTCCGGCAGCTTGTCCTGCACCGAGTGCGCGGCCTGGGCGGCCTTGGCCTTCAACTCCCCGGCCTTGGCCACGGTGTGCTCCTTGACCTCGGCGGTCCTCTCCTTGACCTCGGCCGTCTTCTCCCTGGCCCGGGCCTTGACGTCGGTCTTGTCGGCCAGCGCCTGGACCGTCTCCCCGAGCTCCGCACGGGTCTGTTCGACCTGCTGACGCAGTTCATCGGGGGTGGCGGCGGTCTGCTCGTGGTCGGACGGGTTGCTCATCGGTGCGCACTCCTCTTGATCTCGGCCACATCGGCCTTCACGTTGTCGATGGCCTGCTCGGGCACGGGCGGCGCCGCCTGGCTGACCTGCTTCTTCCCGGTCAGGGCCAGGACCGCGGCGATCACGCCCAGCACCGCGGTGACGATCAGCGCCGCGGCCCACACCGGCAGCGGCACGGCCAGGGCGGCGATCGCGGCCACCACCAGCGCCTCCAGCATCAGGAAGCCGACGATCCCGGCGCCCCCGAACAGCCCGCCGCTCTTGCCGTAGTGCCTGCCCTTCTCCTTCATCTCCGCCTGCGCCAGCCGGAGTTCGCCCCGGACCAGCTCGGTCAGCTGTTGCGAGGCCCGGTGCACCAGCTCACCCACCTGGTCCGATCCGGACCCCTGCGCCTGCGTGCCGGGCCCATCCGTGTGCGTCCGCACACTCGACACGGCAATCACCTCCCGCCAGATTCCTCGGTCACCGCCGGGCCCTGCGACGAGCCACGGCGGTCAGTGAGGAGGCGAGTACCCCCGACCGAGCGGTTCAGGGCACGGACTGCGAATCAGCCCGGCTTTTCCCGGGTCACGGGACCGCCGCGCTCCGGCTCCGGCTCCGGCGGACACCGCGGCCACATCCGGTGCCGCGGCGTGGACAGGCGGCGTGGACAGACGTCACGGACGGACGGACGGACGGATGGACGGTCCGGTGCGGTGCAGTCCATGAACCGTCGCGACCAGCCTCGTACCGGTCCGGTCCCGGGGCGCCGTCAGAAGTCGCGGAGCCGGCGACGGTCCTCCTCGTCCCACGTGCGGGTGTCGCGCGGCTGGGTATAGGGCTCCGCCTCCGGCGGGTGGCCGCCGGCGATGGCCCGCTGGCGGATCGTCTCGGCGTCGAACTCCAGCCCCAGCAGGATCGCCAGGTTGCTGATCCACAGCCACACCAGGAAGACGATGACCCCGGCCATCGTGCCGTAGGTCTTGTTGTAGGACGCGAAATTCGCCACGTAGAACGCGAATCCGGCGGAGGCGATCATCCAGATCACGAGGGCCAGGAAGCTGCCCGGCGTGATCCAGCGAAACCCCTTCACCTTGGCGTTCGGGCTCGCCCAGTACAGGATCGCGATCATGACGGTGACCAGGAGGACCAGCACGGGCCATTTCGCGAC
Source organism: Streptomyces sp. NPDC059668 (assembly GCF_042734135.1). Taxonomy (NCBI): domain Bacteria; kingdom Bacillati; phylum Actinomycetota; class Actinomycetes; order Kitasatosporales; family Streptomycetaceae; genus Streptomyces; species Streptomyces sp. NPDC059668. The sequence goes on from NZ_JBHWEL010000004.1 coordinate 229,348, forward strand.
CGACCACACCGCCAGCGCCGTGTCGCCCATCCCCAGCGCGTTCCCGGCCTGCCGGGCCACACCGCCGGAGAAGACCACGATGACGGATCCCGCGAGCGCGAGGATCATCAGCACGACGGTCACACCGACGCGCACCGGCAGGATCTTCCACACCGGACGGCCTTCCGGAATGTCGTAGACGGCGTTCGCGGCGCGGATGAACGCCGCCACGTACCCGGACGCCGACCACACCGCCAGGACGATGCCGACGATCGCCAGGATCGAGCCCGTTCCGGAGTTGTTCCGCAACTGCTCCACGGCTCTGGTGATGATGTCGTGGGCCGAGCCCGGGGTGAGCTGCCTCAGGTTGGTCAGCACCTTGTCCGTGGCCGACCTGCCGATGACGCCCAGCAGGGACACGAGCACCAGCAGCGCCGGGAACAACGACAGCACCCCGTAGTACGTCAGCGCCGCCGCCCGGTCGACCAGCTCGTCGTCCTTGAACTCACGCAGGGCGCCCTTCAGCGCCGCGCCCCACGCACGCTTCGGCAGCTTCGCCGGACTGTCCGGCGCCGCTCGCTCCACCTCCGGCTCCGGGCCGACCTCGTCCGGAGGCAGTACCTCGTCCCCGCCGTGGTGATCGTTCCGCCCTGGTAGATGCAGCTTCGCCATGACGGCCGGGTACCCCCTCTGCCGCCCGCGATGTGCTTGGCTCGCTCCGGACGCCGGAATCACCCGGAATCCCCGCCGCCAGGTGATACGAACCTCGAGGGCCGGACGCCGCCCGGCGAGGGCGTACGGAAGTCACCGCGCGTGAGAGCGAGCCGAAGGAGAGCCGGACATGACCACGATCCCCACCGCGCCGGACATCGTCACCACCCCCGAAGGCCTCCTGTGGGAGCCCAGCGAACGCTGGGTGCGCGGCCGTACCGGAAGCGTCACCGTCGTCGACAGCAGACACCCCGTTCTCGTGTGGGAGCCAGGGGTGCCGGTACCGCTGTACGCCTTCCCGCGCGAGGAGGTCCGCGAGGACCTGCTCCGGCCCGCGAGGAACCCGCGGACCGGCACGCACACCGGATCGCGGATCTTCTACGACCTCGAGGCCGACGGCGAACTGCTGGAGAACGCGGCCTGGACGTTCCCGGCCGACGACCTGGCCGGTCACATCGCCTTCGAGTGGGCGCGCCGCGTCGGACGCGGCCTGGAGCACTGGTACGAGGAGGAGGAAGAGATCTTCGTCCACCCCCGCGACCCGCACAAACGGGTGGACGCCCTCCGCAGCGGGCGCCACGTCCGGGTCGAGATCGACGGCACGGTCGTCGCCGACACCCGTCACCCGGTCCTGCTCTTCGAGACCGGCCTGCCGACCCGCTACTACATCCCGCGCGAGGACGTCCGGCTGGACCTGCTCGAACCGACCGACCACAGCACCGGCTGCCCCTACAAGGGCACCGCCGCGTACTGGTCGTGGCGGGGCGGTGCCGGCGTTCCCGGTGTCCCGCCGAACATCGTCTGGAGCTACCCCGAGCCGCTGCCCGCGGTCGGCGCCGTCAAGGACCTCCTCGCCTTCTACAACGAGGCGGTGGACATCACCGTGGACGGCACGCTCCTCGAGCGCCCGGTCACTCCGTTCACCAACACGCTCTCGGCGCGGTCGTCCGGGTGACGGCAGCGGATGCGGCCCGGGTGGCAGTACCGGGCGCTGCCCGGGTGACCGCGTCGTCGGATGCGGTGATCACGCGCGGCGCCCCTGCCCCGGCCGTGCTCAAGGGGTCGGCTGCGCGCCGGCACCGGTCTCCTCCGAGGCGCCGGCACCGGTCCCCTCCGAAGGGGTGGACAAGAGGCTCGTCTCCGAGGGTTCGCCGGCCAGGGTGAACGTGATGCGGGTGCCGCCCGTGTACTCCGTGTCGACCATGATGGTCCCGCCGTGGAACTCGACGATCTTCCTGCACATCGCAAGACCGATGCCACTGCCGTTGTAGACGTCCTTGGTGTGCAGCCGCTGGAAGATCACGAACACCTTCTCGGCGTACTCGGGGGCGATACCGATCCCGTTGTCGGTGACCGTGAACCGCCACAGCGCGCCGTCGCGCACCGCGGACACGTGGATCCGCGGTGTCTCCTGCGGGCGGCGGAACTTGACGGCGTTGCCGATCAGGTTCTGCCACAGCATGCCCATCTGGGTGGGGTCGGCGACCACCGTCGGCAGTTCGTCCTTGGTGATCACCGCACCGGCCTCTTCGATGCTGACGCTGAGGGCCGAAAGGCTGCGCTTCATCACCGAGTTGAGGTCGACGCTCTGGTGGGCGTGGTGCACGCGGCCGACACGGGAGAAGTCGAGCAGGTCGTTGATGAGGGTCTGCATGCGATTCGCGCCGTCGACCGCGAAATCGATGTACTGGTCCGCCCGGTCGTCGAGTTGACCTCCGTAGCGCCGCTGCAGCAACTGCGTGAAACTGGAGACCTTGCGCAGGGGTTCCTGCAGGTCGTGGGAGGCCACGTACGCGAACTGCTCCAGCTCGGCGTTGGACCGCTGGAGCTCCGTGGACTGCTCGTCGAGGCGCCGGCGTGTCTCCTCGCTGGAGTCCAGTTCCCGTACGAGACGCCTGCGCATGGAGTCGATCTCGCCGCTCAGCCGGCGCAGGTCCGCGGGACCGGTCGGCGTGATGGGATGACCGAAGTCGCCGTCCGCGATGGTGCGGGCGTCGGCCCCGAGCCGCTCCAGCGGCGTGGTGATGCCGCGGCGCAGTGCCTCGAAGATCACGCCCGCGAGCACGGCGATGAGTACGGCGATCGCGCTGAACACCCAGTTGCGCAGCCTCATCGTGGCGGCCAGGTCCGCTCGCGCCCTGACCCGGTCGGCACGCAGCCCGTCCTGCTGGGTGACCACCGCGGAGCGGACCTTGTCGAACGCCGCCTTGCCTGCCGCGGCGCGGTCGGTCGCCAGCGGTGAGGGCGCTCCGGCAGGTGCCGCGGCGATCGGCCGGGCGACCCGTCGCTGCCAGTTCTCCACGGCGTCCTGAACGGCCTTCAGATGGACGAGGCCGGCCTTGTCGCCCTGGAGCAGTCGCGAGAGCCCCGCGATGTCCTTCTTCTGCTCGGCGAGCCCCTGCTGATAGGGCTTGAGGAAGTCCGGCGTTCCGGTGAGACCGTAGCCCCGGATGCCGGTCTCCTGGTTGAGCAGGGCCGACTCCAGGCGGATCGAGGTGGTCAGCGCGGGAGACTTCACGTCCACCAGACTGTCGCTGATCGAGGCCGTCCGCCCCAGGACCCACGCTCCGGTCGCCCCGAGCAGGGCCAGCACGATCAAGGACGCGGCCACGCCGACGCGAAGCCATCGCCGGGTCGTCCACGTGGAAAGGCCCCGCGCACGCGGCACTCTCTCGTCGCCGGTCATTCCCTGACTCCTCCGCTGTGACGGCCGCCGTCAAAGCGGCGCAGCGCACACTGTAGAGGGCGGTCGACAACGGTTGTTGTCGCGGGGGCGGTCCGGGGCCTAGTGTGCGGGTGTGCCTGGCAAGAACTTCGTCGTGCGGACCACCCCGCGGGAGACGGCCGCGGTCGCGGATGCGGCGGTCGGCGATCTCGCGCGGCGCATCGCCCTTCACCTCCTGGGAGACCCCCCACAGCCTCCGTCGGCGGACGATCCGACGCAGGCCCTGACCCTGCTGCACGTACTGACCCACCTCCAGCGGGCAGCCGAACGGCTCCAGCGCGACGCGGCCCAGGAGGCCGCCCGGGCAGGCGCCGGATACCCCCAGATCGGTGAGGCATGCGACATGACTCGCCAAGGCGCCCGACGCCGCTGGCCGGGGCTCTTCCACCACTCCAACGAAGCACCCACGGAGCATCCGATGATGACCACCCCCGCCCGCCCCTTCGACGTCCTGCTCGTCGAGGACGACGTCGCCGACGCCATGCTCATCGAGGAAGCCCTCTCCGAGCGCGGGGCCCGCAACCTGGTCCAGGTCACCGACGGAGTCGCCGCGCTGGAATACCTGCGCACCCCGGACAGCGTGCGTCCCGACCTCATCGTGCTCGACCTCAACATGCCCCGCATGAACGGCCGGGACCTGCTCCGGGTCCTGAAGGCCGACGAGGAGCTGCAGACGATCCCCGTCGTCGTCCTCACCACCTCCTCCGCGCCGGACGACGTGGTCGGGGCCTACAACAGCCACGCCAACGCCTACGTCACCAAGCCCGTGAACCTGGCGGAATTCGAGCAGGCCGTGCAGAGCATCGACGCGTTCTACCTGGAGACCGCGACCCGACCGCCCCGCACCTGACGGCTGCGCCGCGCGGGCCGCGCAGACGGGCGGCGAGCGGCGAGCGGCGGGCGGAGGGTGGCGACCTGAGGTCGGCGGTCGGCGGGCGGACGTCGGCTGGAGGCCGGGGTCACAGGAAGCGGCGGATGGGCACGACGGCGGCCTCGCGTGCCCGCTGCACCAACGAACGCCGGTTCCAGCGCCCCTCCTGGATCAACGTGGCCGACTCGACGTCCTCGTCGAAATGACCGTCGAGGACGGCGGTGAACTCCTGCTCCAGCACCGCGAGCATGATCTCCTCGTCGTGATCGAGTGACCGGCGGTTGAAGTTGGTGGAGCCGACCAGGGCGGCGACGCCGTCCACGGTGATGACCTTGGCGTGCATCATCGTCGGCTGGTACTGGTAGATCTTCACGCCGCAGGCGGTGAGGTCTTCGTAGTAGTGCTGTCCCGCCAGCTGGCAGACCCGCTTGTCCGTGTGCGGGCCGGGCAGCAGGATCTCCACCTCGACGCCCCGGCGCGCGGTGGCACAGAGCAGTTCGATGAAGTAGGCGTCCGGCGAGAAGTAGGCGGTGGCCAGCCGGAAACGGTCCTCGGCCGACTCCAGCATCACCCGGATCAGGGTCTGCATGTCCTGCCAGCCGAAGCTGGCCGAGCCGCGCACGACCTGCACCACCGCGTCGCCCTGCGGCCGGTGCGGGACGAACCGGTCACGAGCGTCGAAGAGTTCGTCGTGGCACTCGGCCCAGTTCTGCGCGAACGCGGCGGCGACGCCGTCCACGGCCGGCCCGCGGACCTCGACATGGGTGTCGCGCCACTCGTTCTCGGTGCGCGCGTCGCCGCACCACTCCTCGGCGATCCCCACCCCGCCGGTGAAGGCCGTCTGCTCGTCCACCACCAGGACCTTGCGGTGACAACGGTGATTCTGCTTGAACGGCGAAAGGGCCAACGGTCTGCGGAACCAGGCCACTTGTACTCCGGCCTGCTCCATCTCCCGCAGCAGGTCCTTCTCGATCAGCCTGCTGCCGAACCCGTCCAGCAGCAGGCGCACCCGCACGCCGGCCCGCGCCCTTTCCGCCAGTGCCTGCGCGAACTCCCGGGCTATGTCGCCCTTCCAGTACACGAACGTCATCATGTCCACGGTGTGCTCCGCGGACCGGATGCCGGCCAGCATCGCCGGAAAGATCTCATCCCCGTTGCGCAGAGCGGTGAGCGCGTTGCCCTCGGTCGCCGCGATGCCGATCAGCCGCTCCAGGCGGCGCCGTATCCGCGCGGTTCGGTCCTCGACCGTCGCTTCTTGGACCGTCGTTTCCTGGACTGTCGCTTCTTGGACTGTCGCGGGGGTCGATGTGTCGACTTCGGGAGAAGGCGACTTCGGCTGGTCCTGGGTACTGGTCATGTCGTCACCTGGCCGGCAACCACAGGAGGCAAGAGGACCGCGCTGCCCCGGTCCGGCGCGGGACGCGGCGAGCAGACTGTACCTCCCTGGAGCAGGGCCCTCGGCGCGAGGGCGGCATCCGACCGGGCGAGACCCCGCACCGACCACGTGTGTCCCGACCGTCCGGCAGAAGGATGAGGCCCGCTTCCCCGGCCCCTCCGCGGGTGTTTCCCCACCGCTCGGGGGTGGGCCCGCTCCAAGGGGCCGCCTGCCTGCACGGACATGCGCATCGTCGAGTGCCTTTCCCGGTCGCCACCAGTGGCCCTCGACCGTCGAGGACCTCTTTCGAGCACCGGCTGCCCCGTGACCGCACGTCGCACGCACCCTGCGGCCCGAGTTGCGTGCTCACGGAGGGATAAATATCGTTACGTCCAGTGACGGTGCCGTCCTGTGAGGACGTCGACAGCTCGTTGCCGCCCGCTTCAGGCCCGGCCGGGGTGGACCTCGCCCGGGCCGCAGTGACCCCGCGCCGGAATTCTGTTGCCGCCGATGACCCATGAGGCTGTCGAGGGTGCTCTCTCGGGAACGATGGAATGACCCAAGGAGATCCGCCATGTCCGAAAACCTTCGGCTGCACTCCCGGCGCATGTTCATCTCGACCTCGGCCGCGGCGATGACCGCGGCGGCGACCGGTGCCTTCGGCCTGTACGCCAACCAGTACTCCGGAAAGCCCGCGGCGGTGAGCGAGAGGACGAGCATCCGCCCCTTCCGCGTGGACATACCGGAGCGGGACCTCACCGAGCTGCGTCGCCGCATCGTCGCCACTCGGTGGCCCGACCGGGAGACGGTCCACGACCAGTCGCAGGGCGTCCAGTTGGCGACCATGAAAGAACTCGCCCGCTACTGGGGGACGAGCTACAACTGGCGGCACATCGAGGAGAAGCTGAACTCCTTGCCGCAGTTCAAGACGGAGATCGACGGACTCGACATTCACTTCATCCATGTCCGCTCCCGCCACGCGAACGCCCTGCCGATCATCCTGACGCACGGCTGGCCGGGCTCCGTCCTGGAATTCCTCAAGGTGATCGAACCGCTCAGCAATCCCACGGCGCACGGGGGACGCGCGGAGGACGCCTTCCATCTGGTCATCCCGTCCATCCCCGGGTACGGCTTCTCCGAGCGGCCGACCACTACCGGCTGGGGCCCCGACCGGATCGCGCGCGCATGGGCCGTACTGATGGAGCGCCTCGGGTACGAGCGCTACGTCTCCCAGGGCGGCGACTGGGGCGCCGTGATCTCGGACAAGATGGCGGTACAGAAGCCCGCGGGACTGCTCGGGATCCACGTCAACTTCCCGGCCACCGTCCCCGCCGACATCGCCAAGAAGCTCGCCTGCGGTGACCCTGTCCCGGCGGGGCTGACCGCCGACGAGAAGGCCGCGTACGAAAAACTCGCCACCTTCTACAAAACGGGCTCGGGTTACTCCGCCATGATGGTCACCCGTCCCCAGACCGAAGGGTACGGACTGACGGACTCTCCCGTCGGGCTGGCCGCCTGGATGTACGACAAGTTCGCCGCCTGGACCTACAGCGACGGCAACCCCGAGCGGGTGCTCACCAAGGACGAGATGCTCGACGACATCACCCTCTACTGGGTCACGAACACCGCCGTCTCGTCCTCGCGTCTCTACTGGGAGAACAACGCCAACAACTTCAACGCCGTGTCGGTCTCCCTCCCCACCGCCATCACGGTGTTCCCCGGCGAGATCTACCAGGCGCCGCGGAGCTGGGCCTCGCGGGCCTATCACGACCTCTTCTATTTCAACCAGGTCCGGAAGGGCGGCCACTTCGCGGCCTGGGAGGTCCCGGACATCTTCACCAAGGAACTCCGGGCCGCGTTCGGGATGTTGCGCAACGCGCGGGGGACCGCGGGCAAGTAACTCAGGACTCCTCACAGAAGTGGTGGGCTCTACCTGGTCAGCGGTCGGTGTCGTGCACGAGGCTGCCGGGTAGCGGGTAGCGGGTAGCGGGTAGCGGGACGCTGTCAGCCGCGCGATCGCACGCGACGAACCGCGATGGCGGGCGACGAACCGCGATGGCGCGCGACGAACCGCGTCGGCGCGCGACGAACCGCGATGGCGCGCGACGAACCGCGGTGGCACGTGACAAACCCGGCGACGCGGACGGTCATCCCCGGGATACTGGTCGTCCATGGATGAGGTCGAGGTTGTCGTCGCCCATTCCGAGCGCGCGACCCTGCGCGTCGGCGATGTGTTCCTGAAGGTGGACGCCGATCAGACGCGCATCGACGCCGAGGTCCGGGCGATGGCCCTGGCGCCGGTCCCGACCCCGGAGGTCCTGTGGCGCAAGCCGCCCGTGCTCGCGATCGCCGCGGTCCCGGGGACGGCACTCGGTGGCCTCGGCGAGCCGTCGACCGCGTCCCCGGCGGCGTGGGCCGCGGCGGGCGCCGCCATCCGGAAGCTGCACGACGCGCCGTTGCCGCCCTGGCCCGGCCGGGGAAAGGGCCCCGACGAGTTGGCGGGGGATCTCGACGGCGAGTGCGAACGGCTCGTGACGAACGGCGTCCTGCCCGCCGACCTGGTCACCCACAACCGCAGGGTCGCCGAGGCCGCGCTCCGGCCGTGGACCCCGAAATTCACACACGGCGACTTTCAGATCACTCACGTGTTCGTCGACGGTGACGAGGTCACCGGCATCATCGACTGGTCCGAGGCGGGCCCGGGCGATGCCCTGTACGACCTCGCCACCTTGACGCTCGGACACGAGGAGCACCTCGACGACGTCGTCGCCGGCTACGGCACCGACGTCGACCTCGACGTGATCCGCGCGTGGTGGTCGCTGCGAAGCCTGTCGGTGGTCCGCTGGCTGACCGAGCACGGCTTCGACCCGTTCGCGCCGGGGTGTGAGGTCGACGTGCTGAGATCCCGGATGTGAGATGAAGAAGAACCGCGTCGAGCTGTGCTTCACGCCGACCTACGCGTCCTGGGCCAATCCGATCGAGGCGTACTTCGGGCCGCTGCGGCAGTTCACCATCACGAACTCCGATCACCGCAACCACACCGTGCAGACCCGGGCCCTCAGTCCTATCTGCGTTGGCGCAATGTGAATGCCCGTCACCCCGACGTGCCGGCAGCCCAGCGCCGCGAGCGGGCCCGTATCCGGAGCGAGAAGGGCATCCGCCGGGGAGGCCGCCCACTCGCCGAAGCAGCCTGACCTAACGAGAAGAGAGCCTCCGATGGCAGTAGAGATCATCTACGAGACTCACGCCACCACCACCGACAACCAGGCGGGCATCGCTACCGGCTGGCTCCCGGGCCGGCTCTCGGAACTGGGCCGCCGCCAGGCCGGGGAACTGGGCGAGCGCCGACGCGGCGACGCGCTCGCGGCCGTGTTCACCTCCGACCTTCACCGCGCCGTGCAAACCGCCCGGATCGCGTTCCCCGGCGGCAAGCCCGCGATCCATCAGGACATCCGACTACGCGAGTGCAACTACGGCGACCTCAACGGAACATCCGCCAACCTCATCGCCGCCCAACGGGTCCGCCGGATCGACGAGCCCTTCCCAGGCGGACAGAGCTACCGCCAGGTCCTGGCGGCCACCGACGCATTCCTCCATGACCTGGCCACTGACTGGGACGGCTGCCGGATCCTGCTGATCGCCCACTCGGCCAACCGATGGTCTCTGGACTGTCTGCTCACCGGAGCATCACTGGATGACCTGCTCGAAGCCCCACCTGCGTGGCGTCCGGGCTGGCGCTATACGCTTCCCGCCGACTGGCCCGCCCCAACCCGGTGAACCTTCTGAGTCACGGCACCAAGTATGAGCCTTGACGCATCAACCCGGTCATCTCATCTCGTGGGGTGCGTCGGCTGCCCTCGCTCCTGAGAAGCGGGATGACATGGATCCGCGGGGTCGGGGTCCATGGACGCTTACGACTTGGACGCTGCGGATCACGGGAGACGACCGACAGTAGCCGGGCCCTGCTCAACGGCCAGGTGCAGCTTGGTCGCGTACTCGCCGCTGCAAGAGCGGCCGATTGTATGGTCGTTGGGCTCGGGCCGGCCGGGTGCCCCCTCTTTCTCAACTGCGGCCGTGAGGTGGTGAGTCCGGCAGACGGCTGAGTCGACCAGTACGGTCCACTCATGTCGTTCACCAGCGTGTGCGACGGCAAGGACTGCCGCGAGGATCTGTTCCCAGGTGCCGGACACGGTCCGTCTGAGCAGGCGTTCGTGAGTTGTTCTGAACGTGCCGGTTTCCTTTGGGAGTTCCCGTCAGGGTGTGCGAGTGCGGTACTTCCGCGGGACGGGATGGCCTCAAAACCGCGGTGGTGATCGGCCCACCGTCGTCCATGGACCTAATCGGCTGGCATGAGCGGGTGGATCTGGTTTCGCATTGCATGGGTGACCGGCAGCCGGGCCAGGCACATCCGATCAACTGGCCAACTCCCCAAAGGTGCGGGTTGTTTTAGGTGGGTGTGTGGGGTGTGGTGGTGAGGTGGGCGGTGAAGACGGTGTGGTTGTTTTGGTGGGCGGTGATGTGGGTGGTGCGGGTGCCGGGGGTGGCTTCGGTGGGGGTGCGGCCTCCGCTGTTGCTGGTGGCGGGGTCGCCGTTGTGGCTGCTGTTGTTGTAGTCGCCACTGTCACCGCCACTGTTGCGGCTGCCGTTGTGTCCGGCGTTGTGGCCGCCGCCACCGCTGTCGCCGTGGCTGTCGCCGTCGCCGCCACCGCTGTCGCCGTCGCCTCCGTGGCCTCCGTCGTCGGGGTTGGTGTGGGTGGTGATGTAGGTGGGGGTGTGGTGTTCGGTGTAGCGGTGGAAGGTGGCGTGGAGGGTGGTGAGGTGGGTGGGGGTGGGGTGG
>NZ_JBHWEL010000005.1:0-19764 GCF_042734135.1 Streptomyces sp. NPDC059668
GCCGACTCGTTGTGGGCGCTGATGTTGGCGACGTGCTTGGTCACGTTGGTGGTGCGGCCGAAGCTGAACTTCAGGCGTCCGAGGGCCTCGCGGCCGGGCAGCAGCTCGGCGGACTCGGACTGCAGCTCGTTCATGTCCATGCTCATGGGATGTCCTTTCGGGACGTGGTTCGTTGATGTGGTCGTGGTGCTGACGCGAGGGCGGACGCGGGCGTGGCGTCCGGTGTCGCGGAGGTGGGCGGGGACGCGGGCGGGCGTCCCGTGCCGGACTACTGCGAGACGTTGATGGCCTGGGCAGCGCTGGACGACGCGTCCGACCAGCTGGAGTGGTCGTTGAGCGCGGCCGACTCGTTGTGGGCGCTGATGTTGGCGACGTGCTTGGTCACGTTGGTGGTGCGGCCGAAGCTGAACTTCAGGCGTCCGAGGGCCTCGCGGCCAGGCAGCAGCTCGGCGGACTCGGTGTCGAGTTCACGGTTGTCCATCATGATCAATTCCCCCTCAGGGATAGACATTTCCGATCGAACGAAGGCAGGTTCCCCCCAAACTTCGTCCAATCTTGTCGGACGTGCTGTCCAACGAGATTGGACAGTAGTAGCCCCGGAGCTCGCCGCGCAAGCGGTTCGGGGAAAGACTTCTGGGGCCTGAGCGAAGCCCCACGTAGAATCGATCCCGCTTGGAAGAGTTCCGCCCGGCGGCGAGCAGGAAGTGACCATCGGTGGCCAACGCACTGCAGCAGATCATCAGAGATCGCCTCGACCGTGAGGGCTGGTCCTACGGGGAAGTGGCACGTCGGGGCGGCATCCCCCGCTCCACGGTCCATCACCTGGCGACGGCCGAGCGAGTGGTGCGCATGCCACAGCCCAGCACGCTGGAAGGGCTGTCCAAGGGGCTTGGACTGTCGTTGGACACGGTGCGCCGTGCCGCCGCGGAGGCCTGCGGCATCCACGTGTACGCGACCGATCCGGCGTCCGCGGTCGTGGAGGCCGGCGCGTCGGCCGACCCCGAGGTGGACCTGCTCATCGCGAGCGTCCAGCAGCTCTCCGTCGACGACCGGCGCCATGTCGCCGCGCTCGTGGAGTCCCTCCTGGGCCGCGACGCCCACCGGGGCTGACCGTCGGCCTGACTCCTGACCCGTCCGCCCTGACGCCCGGCCCGGCTCGGGGGCGTCGGGCCGGATCGGCCGGGGGCCGTCAGGAGGGCGGACCCGGCATGGTCCGGACGCGGCCCGGCGGCGGTGGGTGTCGCGCCGCGGGGCCCGCCGAGGGCGTACGGCATAGACGTACGGACGGCCGGCGCGGTTCCCCTTTCCGGGGTTCCCGGTAAAAGAATCCAGAACCGCCGAAACCGGCAAGATCCACAGCTAGTCTCTCATTCTGCTCGGGGCACGTGAGCCGCACGACCCCTGTGTCACCCAGGGGGACATGTGCTGTTCGTGCACGGAGGACCCACCACCGCCGTGGTCCGGGGCAGTACCGGCGAGTCCGTCGTCCTGCTCTCCGGCGAACTGCCCGACATACTGACCGAGAGCGCGCTCGCCGAACTGCTCGACCTCGCCGCCGCCGTCCTCAGCGAGCAGGAGCTGAAGCTCTTCCGGCGCTGCCTGGACGCCCTGGTGCGCGGGGAGGGCGGGACGCCGCGCCGCATCGAACTGGACGGCGTCGTCCTGACCGTCTACGAGGACTGATCCCGGCCGCGTCGGCCCGTCGTGCCGGAGCCGGGCCCCCGGACCCTCGGACACCCCGATCGGCGGCCGTGCGATCGCCCCGCCGCCGGCGCCCGCCGAAGCGGCCCCCTCCCGCGGATCCCCGCGGTCGCCGTGAAACCCTGACCGCCGGACGGTCGCGAAGCATGCCGCGGGACCGGTTCGGGCCGCTATGTCCACGCATGGCGTCCTGGCCCGGCGCCGCGTCGCCGCGTAGCGTGACCCGACATGGAGAAAGCCGCTGACCTGTGCGAAGAGGGTGTGCTGTGAAGATCCTCATCAGCGCCGACATGGAGGGCGCCACCGGGGTGACCTGGCCGGCCGACGTGCTGCCGGGGACGCCGCAATGGGAGCGGTGCCGCTCGATGTTCACCTCGGACGTGAACGCCGCCGTGCTCGGCTTCCTCGACGGCGGCGCGGACGAGGTGCTGATCAACGAGGCGCACTGGTCCATGCGGAACCTGCTGCTCGAACAGCTCGACGAGAGAGCCGAGATGCTCACCGGCCGCCACAAGTCGCTGTCCATGGTGGAGGGCGTGCAGCACGGTGACGTGGACGGGATCGCGTTCGTCGGTTACCACACGGGCGCCGGCACGGAGGGCGTCCTCGCGCACACCTACCTCGCGAACTCGATCACCGGGGTGTGGGTGAACGGCGTACGGGCCAGTGAGGGACTGCTCAACTCGCACGTCGTCGCCGAGTACGGCGTCCCCGTCGTCCTCGTCACGGGCGACGACCTGGCCTGCGAGGACGCGCTCGGATACGCGCCGGGGGCGCTCAAGGTCGCCGTCAAGGACCATGTGTCGCGGTACGCCGCGGTGTGCCGTACGCCGTCCCGGACCGCCGCCGACATCCGGGCCGCCGCCAAGGAGGCGGCAGCGCTGGCCGTACGCCACGAACCGGTGGTGGGCGGCCCCTTCACGGTGGCGGTGGAGTTCGACGCGGAGCACCTGTCGATGGCGGCGACCGTCGTGCCGGGTGTGGAACGCACCGGTGAGCGGAGAGTCGCCTACACCAACGACACCATGTACGAGGGAATCCGCACCTTCAAAGCGGTCACCACGATCGTCTCGGCTGCGGTGGAGGAGCAGTATGGCTGACGAACAGGCACTGGACGAGGTCGTACGGTTCACGTCCGACCTCATCCGCATCGACACGACGAACCGGGGCGGCGGCGACTGCCAGGAACGGCCGGCCGCGGAGTACGCCGCCGCGCTGCTGGCCGAGACAGGCCTCGAACCCGTCCTTCTGGAACGCACCAAGGGCCGTACGAACGTCGTCGCGCGACTGGAGGGCACCGATCCCTCCGCCGACGCACTGCTCGTCCACGGTCATCTCGACGTCGTGCCCGCGCAGGCCGAGGACTGGAGCGTGCACCCGTTCTCCGGGGAGATCCGCGACGGTGTCGTCTGGGGGCGCGGCGCGGTCGACATGAAGAACATGGACGCGATGATCCTCGCGGTCGTACGCGGCTGGGCGCGCCTCGGTGTGCGGCCCCGGCGCGACCTCGTGATCGCGTTCACCGCCGACGAGGAGGCGAGCGCGGAGGACGGCTCCGGGTTCCTCGCCGACCGCCATCCGGAGCTGTTCGAGGGCTGTACCGAGGGCATCAGCGAGTCCGGGGCGTTCACCTTCCACGACGGCGGCGGCCGGGAGATCTACCCCATCGCGGCGGGGGAGCGCGGCACCGGTTGGCTCAAGCTCACGGCGCGCGGCCGGGCGGGACACGGCTCCAAGGTGAACCGGGACAACGCCGTGACACACCTGGCCGCGGCGATCGCCAGGATCGGCTCGCACGAGTGGCCCATCAGGATCACGCCGACCGTCCGCGCCGCCCTCACCGAACTCGCCGCGCTCTACGGGGTCGACGCGGACCTCGACGACCCCGGCGACGTGGACGAACTCCTGCGCAAGCTCGGCCCCGCCGCCGCGCTCGTCGAGGCCACCGTGCGCAACAGCGCCAACCCGACCATGCTCAGCGCGGGTTACAAGGTCAACGTGATTCCCGGCGAGGCGGTCGCGTACGTGGACGGCCGCCATCTCCCGGGCACCGAGGACGAGTTCCGCGCCACCCTCGACCACCTGACGGGACCGGACGTGCGGTGGGAGTTCGACCACCGCGAGGTCGCCCTCCAGGCGCCGGTGGACTCGGTGACGTACCGCCGGATGCGGGCGGCGGTCGAGGAGTTCGCGCCCGGGGGACACGTGGTGCCGTACTGCATGTCGGGCGGCACGGACGCCAAGCAGTTCTCGCGCCTCGGCATCACCGGCTACGGATTCGCGCCGCTGAAGCTGCCCGAGGGCTTCGACTACCAGGCGCTCTTCCACGGCGTCGACGAACGCGTCCCCGTCGAGGCACTGCACTTCGGCGTCCGGGTTCTCGACCGCTTTCTGCGCACGGCCTGAGGGGGACGGCATGCGGACGCTGGCATACGGATCATGGTCCTCGCCCATCGACGCGGCGCTCGCCGCGGCGCACGACGGGCATCCCGAGTTCGCCGGATTCGTCGGCGACGAGGCCTGGTGGACCGAACCCCGGCCCGCCGAGGGAGGCCGGCGCACCCTCGTCCGGCGACACGCCGACGGCACACAGGAGTCGGTACTGCCCGCCCCCTGGAACGTCCGCAGCCGCGTCATCGAGTACGGCGGACAGCCCTGGGCGGGGGAGATGCGCCCCGAGGGACCGTTCGTGGTCTTCGTGAACTTCGCCGACCAGCGGCTGTACGCGTACGAGCCGGGCGCCGAGCCGCGCCCCCTCACGCCCGTGTCCGGCATCGGCGGCGGACTGCGCTGGGTGGACCCGCAGTTGCGCCCCGACCGGGGCGAAGTGTGGTGCGTGATGGAGGAGTTCACCGGCGACGGGCCGACCGACGTACGACGGGTCGCCGCAGCGGTGCCGCTCGACGGGTCGGCCGCACAGGACCGGGACGCCGTGCGTGAACTCACCGGCGCACGCCACCGGTTCGCCACCGGGCCACGGCTGTCACCGGACGGCCGGCAGGCGGCCTGGATCGCCTGGGACCACCCGCGGATGCCCTGGGACGGCACCGAGCTCGTCCTCGCGGACGTCACCGGGGACGGCACCCTGCACGCCCCGCGGGTGGTCGCGGGCGGCCCCGAGGAGTCGATCGCCCAGGCGGACTGGGCCGCCGACGGCACCCTGCTGTACGCGGGGGACGGCACCGGCTGGTGGAACCTGTACCGGCTCGGACGGGAGACGCCCGTCTGCACCCGGGAGGAGGAGTTCGGCGGCCCGCTGTGGAAGATCGGGTACCGCTGGTTCGCGCCGCTCCCGAGCGGGCTCGTGGCCGTGGTGCACGGACGGGGCGCCACCGCGCTCGGGATACTGGACCCGGAGACCGGCGAGGTCGTCGACGCGGCCGGCCCCTGGACCGAGTTCACGCCGACACTCGCCGTGCACGGCAGCCGCATCCTGGGCGTCGGGGCCAGCCCGCGCAGCGCCTACGAGGTCGTCGAGCTGGACTTCCGTACCGGGCGGGCCCGGGTGGTCGGCGCCGCCCACGACGACCCGGTGGACCCCGCGTACTACCCGGAGCCGCAGATCCGCACCTTCACCGGTCCCGCCGGCCGGGAGATCCACGCCCACGTCTATCCACCGCACCACCCCGACCACGTCGCCCCCGGCGACGAACTGCCGCCCTACGTCGTCTGGGCGCACGGCGGCCCCACCGGCCGGGCCCCCCTCGTCCTCGACCTGGAGATCGCCTACTTCACCTCACGCGGCATCGGTGTGGCCGAGGTCAACTACGGCGGTTCCGCGGGACACGGCAGGGAGTACCGCAACCGGCTGCGCGAGCAGTGGGGCGTCGTCGACGTCGAGGACTGCGCGGCCGTCGCCGCCGCCCTCGCGGAGGAGGGCACCGCCGACCGGCGGCGGCTGGCCATCCGCGGCGGCAGTGCGGGCGGCTGGACGGCCGCCGCGTCCCTCACGGCCACCGACGTCTACGCCTGCGGCACCATCCTGTACCCGATCCTCGATCTCACCAGCTGGGGTTCGGGGGAGACCCACGACTTCGAGTCCCAGTACCTGGAGTCGCTGATCGGTCCGCTCGCCGAGGTGCCGGGCCGCTACGTGGAGCGTTCGCCCGCCGAGCACGCCGACCGGATCACCGCGCCGTTCCTGCTCCTCCAGGGGCTCGACGACCCCATCTGTCCGCCCGCGCAGTGCGAACGGTTCCTGTCCAGGATGGCGGGGCGCCACGTCCCGCACGCCTACATCGCCTTCGAGGGCGAGGGGCACGGATTCCGCCGCGCCGACACCATGGTGCGCGCCCTGGAGGCCGAACTCTCCCTGTACGCGCAGGTATTCGGTCTGAACCCGCCCGGCATCCCCACCCTGGAGCTCCTCAAGTGAAGTCCCTGACCCGTCCCGCCCGTCTCGCACCCGGGGCCCGCGTCGCCGTGGTCTCGCCGAGCGGTCCCGTGCCCGAGGAGCGGCTGGAGGCGGGCCTCGACCTGCTGCGCGGCTGGGACCTCGATCCGGTGGTGGCCCCCCATGTGCTGGACCGCCACGCCGAGTTCAACTACCTCGCGGGCGCCGACGCCGACCGGGCCGCCGACTTCCAGGCCGCCTGGTGCGACCCCGGGGTGTCCGCGGTGCTCTGCGCCCGCGGCGGCTACGGCGCGCAGCGCATGGTCGACCTCCTCGACTGGGACGCGATCCGCTCCGCGGGCCCCAAGGTGTTCCTCGGCTTCAGCGACATCACCACACTGCACGAGGCGTTCGCCGCCCGCGCCGGGCTGGTCACCCTGCACGGGCCGATGGTCGCGGCCGTCGACTTCCTGAAGAACGCGCGGACGCAGGAACACCTGCGGGCGACGCTCTTCGAGCCGGAGACCGTGCGCACGCTCACGACCGACGCGGGCGGTGTGCTGGTACCGGGGCGGGCCCGGGGGGTCACCCTCGGCGGCTGCGTCAGCCTGCTGGCCGCCGACCTCGGCACACCGCACGCCCGTGCCTCCGCCCGGGGCGGACTGCTGCTGATCGAGGACATCGGCGAGGAGGCCTACCGGCTCGACCGGATCCTCACCCAGCTGCTACGGGCCGGATGGCTCGACCAGGTCGCCGGGATCGCGCTCGGTTCCTGGGTGGACTGCGGCCCGTACGAGAGTTTGCGGGCCGTCTTCGCCGACCGGCTGGGCGGCCTCGGGGTGCCGGTCGTCGAGCACTTCGGGTTCGGCCACTGCGAGGGGGCCCTCACCGTTCCGTTCGGCGTCGGGGCGGAACTGGACGCGGACGCGGGGACGCTGACGCTGGACGAGCCTGCACTCGCCTGAGGGCTGTCCCGGGGCGTAGGGGTGACCTCCCGGGCGGTGAGGGTGAAGGCGGCGTCCTCACCCCCGGTCACCCGGAGGAACCCCTCGCCGAGCGGGCCGCCTTCCCGCGGCCCATGCTGGGCGCATGAGTGCGAAGACTCCCGACGCCTCCGGCACGAGCGGGGCGAAGAGCGGCGCCGGGCTGATGACACCGGGCAGGACCACCGTCATGGCGCTGGTCCTCCTCGCCCTGGTCTTCGTCTTCGAGAACACCCGGAGCACGAAGATCCGGCTGCTGGTCCCGGAGGTGACCACGCCCCTGTGGATGGCGCTGCTGGGCACCGGGGCGATCGGCGCTCTGTGCGGGGCGTACTCCACGAGGCGACGGCCGTGAGAACGTGGAGACCACGGAGCCGCAGAGCCGCGGCGGCGTACTGTGGCCGGATGTCTGAGAACGACTCCCCCTATCTCGCCCAGGGCCCCCGCGCGGGCATACGGCACTTCACGTACGAGGACGCCGCCGAGTTCACCGCGCGGGTCCGCGAGAGCAAGGCCCTGCACCAGCCCTGGCTCTTCCCGCCCGGGAGCCCCGACGCCTACGCGGCGTACGCGGGCCGGCTCATCAAGGACCCCACGAAGGCCGGATTCCTCGTCTGCGAACGGGACGGCGGGGCCATCGCCGGCTTCATCAACATCAACAACATCGTCGAGGGCGGCTTTCTGAGCGGGGCGCTCGGATACGGCGCCTTCGCGCACGCCGCGGGGCGGGGGCTGATGTCCGAGGGGCTCGGGCTCGTGGTCCGGTACGCCTTCACGACACTGGGGCTGCACCGGCTGGAGATCAACGTCCAGCCCGGGAACGCGGCCTCCATCGCGCTCGCGCGGCGCTGTGGCTTCCGGCTGGAGGGCTTCTCGCCGGCCTTCATCCACATCGACGGGGCCTGGCGCGACCACGAACGGTGGGCGATCACCTCGGAGATGACCTCTTCCCCGTGACCCGCCGGGCCCGGCAGGGCCCCCGTCCGCCGCGGGCCCGCCGCCGCCCCGGACCGGTCGGCACAGCCGCCTTTGCGTAATCCTGACCGTATCCTGACGAGCGGAACCCCTGGTCAGGTGGCCGATGTCGCTGTTCCATGGTCGTCGTGACGACGATCCGACGTGACGTAATGACGCTGCCGTCAGCGGAGTTGGGCCCCAGCAACCCCCTGCCGCCCCTGCGGCCGCTCGACGAGACGCACCGCATCGACGACCGGGACCGCGAGAATCTCCCCCGTGACATGGCCCGGCAGATCGGTTACGAGCCCCTGCGTGACGTCCTGCCGGAGCGTGTCCGGGACGGCTACGGCAGACACCGCACGCCGCGCGCGACCGACACGATCGTCATCGAGAACGACCGGCTGCGGGTCACCGTACTGCCGTCCCGCGGGGGCCGTGTCGCCTCCCTCTTCCACAAGCCCTCGCGGCGCGAACTCCTGTACCGCAACCCGGTGTTCCAGCCCGCCTGCTTCGCGCTCAACGGCGCCTGGTTCTCCGGCGGCATCGAGTGGAACATCGGCGCGACCGGACACACCGCGCTCTCCTGCGCACCCGTCCACGCCGCCCGGGTCCCGGCCCCCGACGGCGGCGAGATGCTCCGGCTGTGGGAGTGGGAACGGCTGCGCGACCTGCCCTTCCAGGTCGACCTGTGGCTGCCGGACGGCTCCGACTTCCTGCACGTCGGCGTCCGCGTCCGCAACCCGCACCAGAAGCCCGCCCCGGTGTACTGGTGGTCCAACATCGCCGTCCCCGAGCGGCGCAGGGTGCTCGTGCCGGCGGACGAGGCCTGGCACTTCGGCTACGAGCGGCGGCTGCGCCGGGTGCCGGTCCCGGAGCACGAGGGCGTCGACCGCACCCGCCCGCCGCGCGCCGAGTTCCCCGCCGACTACTTCTACGACGTGCCCGACGGGCAGCGCCGCTGGATCGCCGCGCTCGACGACGCGGGCGAGGGGCTCGTGCAGACGTCCACCGACCTGCTGCGCGGACGCAAGCTGTTCGTCTGGGGTTCCGGCGCGGGCGGGCGGCGCTGGCAGGAGTGGCTTACCGAGCCCGGCACCGGCGGCTACTGCGAGATCCAGGCCGGACTCGCCCGCACCCAGCTGGAGCATGTGCGGCTGGACGCGGAGAGCGAGGTGACATGGCTGGAGTCGTACGGGCCGCTGGCGGCGGACGAGGCGAGCGCGCGGACGGTCCACGGAGCCGACTGGGCCGCGGCGCGGGCGGAGGTGGAGGGCCGTCTGGAACGCGCCCTGCCACGGGCCGACGTCGAGGCGGCGTACGCGGCCTGGCTCCCGCACGCCGACACCGAGCCCGGCGAGGTGCTGCACACCGGGTCCGGCTGGGGCGCCCTCGAAGTGCTGCGCGCCACCTACAAGTTGCCGGGGACACCCTTCGACGAGTCCACGCTCGGGGAGGCACAGGCGCCGTGGGTGGAACTGCTCAGGACCGGTGCCTTTCCCGAGCCGCGGCGGGTCGGGCCGCCGGGCGAGACGCTGGTCGCCCGGCACTGGCGGGACATGCTGGAGACGGCGCCCGCCAAGCCGCTCGCCGAGTACCACCTCGGCGTGGCCCAGTGGCACGCGGGGGATGTGGCCCAGGCGGTCCGCAGCTGGGAGCGGGCCCTCGAACTCGCCCCGTCCCTCTGGCCGTTGCTGCGCTGCCTGGCCGTCGCCGACCAGCAGGCCGGCAACCGGGAGCGGGCCGCCGACCGGTACGCCGAGGCCTTCGACGACCTGTGCCAGGAGCGTCGTGACGACGGTGTGACGTGGACCGCGGCCACCGCCGCCCTCGGACGGGAGGCGCTCGCCGCGCTGCTCGCGGTGCGGCGGACGGCCGAGGCCCGGACGGTCTGGGAGAGGCTGCGGCCCGCGACCCGCGAGCGGGGCCGGTTCCGGCTGATCGAGGCGGAACTGCTGCTCGCGGAGGGCGACCGGGAGGGCGCGCGGGCCGTCTTCGAGGCGGGGTTCGAGGTCGCCGATCTGCGGGAGGGGGCCGAGGCGATCGGCGCGCTGTGGGCCCGGCTGACCGACGAGGCGCTGCCCGAGCGGTACGACTTCCGGATGCGTCCGCCGGCGGACGCGTGGCGCGTCGATCCGGACTGACGGGTCCGCCCCCGGAGAACGGAGACCGGAGGGGCGGGAGCCGGAGGGGCGGGGTGCCGGGGCTGACCGGCCGTTCCCCGGCTCCCCGGCCTCCCGGCGTACGAGGGCGGAAGGGGCCAGGACGGACCGGCTACCGGTCCGTCCCGCGGTCCACGTACTCGTACACGACCCCGTCCGGGTGCATGGCGATCAGGTTGCGGCCCGCGGGTGTCCCCACGGGCCCCGCCAGAATGTGCGCGCCCAGTTCGCCGAGGACCCGGTGGGCCTCCTCGACGTCCTTGACGGCGATGGTCGCGGCGACCTTGCGCAGGACGTCCAGCTCGGCCCGCGGTCCACTCATCAGCAGGAAGCAGCCCACCGCGGCGACCGACACGCCCCCGCGCTCGTACCGCAAGGCGCGCACGCCCGCCAGTCTCTCGTAGAAGGGGACCGAAGCCTCCAGGTCGTCGACGCAGACACGCAACGTGGTTCCCAGAATCTCCATGTGGACGAGCCTAGTTGGGGCCGTCCCCGAAGGAGATCGTTTCGGACGCATCCCGGCGCGGGCGGTTCACCCGCCGCCGGGCCGGCGGTTCACACGGTCTCGGCCGCGCGGTTCACCCGTCCTCGGCCGGGCGGTTCAGACGGCCTTCCGGCAGAGGATCTCCCCGTGCAGCACGGCGAACCAGCCGTCCTCGCGCCGGCCCCACTCGCGCCACGCCTCCGACACGGCCCGCAGGTGATCGGTGGTCGCGTGGCCGCCCTCGGTGGCCCGGTCCGCGTACGCCGAGGCCAGGGTGCGATCGGCCCACAGCCCGCTCCACCATTCGCGCTCGGCCTCGGTGGCGAAGGTCCAGGTGCTCGACGTGGCGGTGATGTCGGTGATCCCGGCGGCCAGCGCCCACGACCTGAGACGGCGGCCCGCGGCCGGCTCGCCGCCGTTGGCACGGGCGACGCGCCGGTAGAGGTCCAGCCAGTCGGTCATGCCCGGTACCTCCGGATACCAGCTCATGGCCGAGTAGTCCGCGTCACGGGCGGCGATGAAGCCGCCGGGCCTGGTGACCCGGTGCATCTCGCGCAGCGCCTGAACCGGGTCACCCACGTGTTGCAGCACCTGGTGGGCGTGGACGACGCAGAAGGTGTCGTCCGGGAAGTCCAGGGCGTGCACGTCCGCGACCCCGAACTCCACGTTGCGCAGACCGCGGTCGGTCGCCGTGGCACGGGCCTGGTCCAGGATCCCTGGCGCGTGGTCGACGCCGGTGACCTGTCCGTCCGGAACCAGTTCCGCCAGGTCGGCGGTGATCGTGCCCGGGCCGCAGCCGATGTCCAGGATCTTCATGTGCGGCTTGAGCGAGTCGAGCAGATAGGCCGCGGAGTTGGCGGCGGTGCGCCAGGTGTGCGAGCGCAGTACGGACTCGTGGTGGCCGTGTGTGTAGACAGCGGTCTCCTGAGGCTTCGGCATGACCGTTCCCCTTCGTCTCTTCCCGTCGGTCATGGATCACCGTACGCCCACGTGTCGGATACTGAGACCTGTGTCTCGCCATGTGGACGTCGCGTTCTCAGTGGCGCGGACCGTGCCCCGGGAGCACGCCCCGCACGGCGTACGCGGCGGCGGCTCCCAGAGCCGCGCCCGCGAGGACGTCGCTCGGGAAGTGGGCGCCGGTGTAGACACGGGACAGGGCCACCGCGGCGGCGAGCGGTGCCACGGCGGCGCCCCAGCCGCGCGACTCCAGTGCCACACCCGTCGCGAAGGCGGCGGCCGACGCGGAGTGGCCCGACGGGAACGAGGTGGTGATCGGCTGGCGCTTGAGCCGGCGCGCCTGGGGGACCGGGGCCAGGGACGGGCGGGGGCGGCGCACCGTGCGCTTGCCGACGGTGTTGATCGTGGCGGAGGCGAGGCTCAGCGAGGCGATACCCCGCGCCGCGGCACGGCGCGCGTGGGGGGTGCGGGTGGCGGCGAGGGCCGCCGCCGTGGCGAACCACAGCAGGCCGTGGTTCGCGCTGTGACTCAGTTTCGGCAGGAGCCGGTCGCCGCCGGGCCAGTGGCGGGACGCGACGGCCTCGAAGAGCCGGGAGTCCGCCGTCAGGAAGCGGCTCCGCAGGGGGTGAGGGCCCGGGGGGACGGTGGTGAGGTCGATGTCAGGGGTGGTGGTCATGGGGTGCGACTACCCGCGCCGGGGGGTTTTCCGCCCCCACCCCGCTCCGCCGCCCCCGGCCGGGCCGCGGGGACCCGGAATCAGGGGGTGCGCCCCGTGCGGGGCCGGGCCTCGGGCCAGGCCCCCGGCGGGTGCGCGCGGACCTGTGGTGACGCCGATCCGATATGGGTTTGCCGGGCGGCCCCGCCTCCACGGAGAATGCCTCACCATGGGACACCTCGAAGCCGCACATCTTGAGTACTACCTTCCCGACGGGAGGGCGCTGCTCGGCGACGTGTCGTTTCGGGTGGGGGAAGGGGCCGTCGTCGCCCTGGTCGGACCGAACGGAGCCGGCAAGACCACGCTGCTCCGGCTGATCTCGGGGGAGCTGAAGCCGCACGGGGGGACCGTCACCGTCGGTGGCGGCCTCGGTGTGATGCGTCAGTTCGTGGGCTCGGTACGGGACGAGACGACCGTACGGGACCTGCTCGTGTCCGTGGCGCCGCCCCGCATCCGGCAGGCCGCCCAGGCCGTCGACGCCGCCGAGCACGATCTCATGACCGTCGACGACGAGGCCTCCCAGCTCCGCTACGCGCAGGCGCTGTCCGACTGGGCCGAGGTGCGCGGATACGAGTCCGAGACCCTCTGGGACATGTGCACCATGGCCGCGCTGGGCGTCCCGTACGAGAAGGCGCAGTGGCGTCTGGTGCGGACGCTGTCCGGCGGTGAGCAGAAGCGGCTGGTGCTCGAAGCCCTGCTGCGGGGCACCGACGAGGTCCTGCTCCTCGACGAGCCGGACAACTATCTCGACGTACCGGGAAAGCGCTGGCTGGAGGAGCGGCTCAAGGAGACCCGCAAGACCGTTCTGTTCGTCTCCCACGACCGGGAGCTGCTGGCACGCGCCGCCGAGAAGATCGTCAGCGTCGAGCCCAGCCCGACCGGCGCCGACGCCTGGGTGCACGGCGGCGGCTTCGCGACGTACCACGAGGCCCGCCAGGAGCGCTTCGCCCGCTTCGAGGAACTGCGCAGGCGCTGGGACGAGAAGCACGCCCAGCTGAAGAAGCTGGTGCTGAACCTGCGTCAGGCGGCCTCCATCAGCCACGAGTTGGCCTCCCGCTACCAGGCCGCGCAGACCCGGCTGAGGAAGTTCGAGGAGGCAGGGCCGCCGCCCGAGCCGCCGCGCGAGCAGGACATCAGGATGCGCCTGCACGGCGGACGGACCGGGGTGCGGGCCATCACCTGCCAGGGTCTCGAGCTCACCGGCCTGATGCACCCCTTCGACCTGGAGGTCTTCTACGGAGAGCGCGTCGCCGTGCTCGGTTCCAACGGCTCCGGGAAGTCGCACTTCCTGCGCCTGCTCGCCGGCGACACCGTCGCCCACACCGGTGCCTGGAAGCTCGGCGCGCGGGTCGTCCCCGGGCACTTCGCGCAGACGCACGCCCACCCCGAGCTTCAGGGGCGCACGCTCCTCGACATCCTGTGGAGCGAGCACTCCCAGGACCGCGGCGCCGCGATGTCCCGACTGCGCCGCTACGAACTGACCGCCCAGGCCGAGCAGCGGTTCGAGAAGCTCTCCGGCGGTCAGCAGGCCCGCTTCCAGATCCTGCTGCTGGAGCTGGAGGGCTCCACCGCCCTGCTGCTGGACGAGCCGACCGACAACCTCGACCTGGAGTCGGCGGAGGCACTCCAGGAGGGCCTGGAGGCGTACGAGGGGACGGTCCTCGCGGTCACCCACGACCGCTGGTTCGCCCGTTCCTTCGACCGCTATCTGGTCTTCGGTTCCGACGGCCGGATCAGGGAGACCCCGGAGCCGGTCTGGGACGAGCGGCGTGTGGAGCGGGCCCGCTGAGGGCTGTCCCGTAGTCCCCGGCGGCGTCCGGCGCCCGTGGAATGCCCGGGGCCCCGGATGTTCGTAGAGTGGAGGGAGGACGGCGAGATCCATGGTTCCCTCCCGGACGTCGCCCGGGCGCCACTCGCGGGAGTGCGTGCCCGGCGGGCACCCGGACCACGCCGCAGGACACGACGAGCGGGGTACCACCATGACCGGAGTCGACCCTGACCGGCTGGACGACCAGCAGCTGATGAGAGAGCTGGAGACGATCCACCGGACGCGCCACGACACGCTGCTCCACGGTTCGAACGACGCGCTGCGGACCCACAACGTGCGCATGGCCCAGCTGGAGGGCGAGTACCTGCGCCGTCACCCGCGCCGTCCGGTCGCCCCGGGCCGCACCCGCGAGGGGGCCCGGGACCGGGTCTTCGGAGGAGCTGTCTGAACACTCCGGCCGGCGTTCCCGGCGGGCGCCCGGTCGCTCCCCTCGCAGCCGCGACCGGACCCCCGCCGCTCCGGCGCCGTCGCTGACACCGGCGCCGAGCCCGGCCACCCCGTGCGCCGTTCGGCACGACTGATGCCGGCGAGCGCCGAGCCGGGGAACCCGGACACCGCGAGGTCCCCGAGACCGGCCGACTCCGCGGGCTGACCGCACTTCCCGCCCGGACCGGACCCGGCCGTGGGCCCGCTGCCGGGTTCTCGCCCGCCGGGGGTGCGGGTGCCTCAGCAGTACCCCCGGGACCGCGGCCCATGCCCGTCGGGTGCCCGCCAACCCGCCCCGCACATCAGGGGTTTGCGCCGACCGCGCAGGGGCAGGCGGAATTTCAGTGCTTCGGACAGGAGGCACGTCCGTGGGAGCCATCGGGTTCTCGCCACGGGTGTGCCTGTCCGGCGCACCCGCACTCCCACGGTGACCGTCCAACCCAAGGCACTTGCAAGGGAGTTGCGACGCACCATGCGAAACCAAGTGAGCGCGAAACGCCACCCGCACGACGACGCCCCCGACACCGTGGAAGCATTCCGCAGGCTTGCCGCACTCCCCCCGGGGACGGAGCGCGACGCACTCCGCGAGGAGATCGTCGAGGCCTGGCTGCCCATGGCCGACCGGCTCGCGGGCCGGTTCCGCAACCGGGGCGAGAACCTGGAGGATCTGCGGCAGGTGGCGGCGCTCGGCCTGGTCAAGGCCGTCGACCGGTACGACCCCGAACTCGGGAACGCCTTCGAGAGCTACGCCGTGCCGACCGTGACCGGTGAGATCAAGCGCCACTTCCGCGACCACATGTGGACCGTCCATGTGCCGCGTCGTGTCCAGGATTTGCGCAACCGCGTGCGGTTCGCCCAGCAGGAACTGTCGGGGACGGTCTCGGGCCACGGGCCCACCGTCGCCGAGATCGCCGCGCATGCCCGGATGAGCGAGGAGGACGTCCAGGCCGGCCTGGAGGCGCTGGAGAGCTTCAGCGCGCTCTCCCTCGACGCCGAACTCCGGGGCGACGACGGGTACTCGCTCGGCGACGCCCTCGGCTCGGCCGACCCCGCCCTCGACGTCGTGATCGACCGAGAGGCCGTCAAGCCCCGGCTGCGGGCCCTGCCCGAGCGTGAACGCACCATCCTCTACATGCGGTTCTTCAGCGACATGACCCAGAGCAGCATCGCCGAACAGCTCGGCATCTCGCAGATGCACGTCTCCCGGCTGATCAGCCGGTGCTGCGCGCGACTGCGCAACCAGGTCCTGCGCGACGCGGCCTGACCGGCCCACCGGGCGCGGCCCGGCTGGACCCGTCGTTGGGGGAGGCGCGGGTGAGGGCGGTCCGGCACGCGGACTCGCACCCTCGCGGGGCCGGCCCAGGAAACCAGGGGGACGCACAGCCAGCGGGGCCCACGTCCGCGCGACGACCCCGCGGCGGCGCCCGCGGCATGGACTCCGGGGGCCCCGACGGCGCGCTCGGCGAGCTCGCCATGACCTGTCTCGTCCATGACCGCTCCTGGCATGCCGCGCCGGCCGGGCTCGCCCCGCTCGGCACCGCACCGCGCACCGCGCCGGTGGTCGACCAGGCGCGCGGCATCGCCGTACGCGTCCTGGGCTGCGACCGTCCTGGGCTGCGACGGTTCTGGGCCGTGACCGTCCTGGGCTGTGACGCGGACACCGCCTTCAGGGTGCCGCACCGCGTCCCGCGGGGAAGCCGGCGCGAACCGGCCGACGTCGCCTCGGCCGTCGAGGCCGGGCGTGGCCGCGGTCCGGAACGGCAGACGCGCCTTCCTCCCGGACCGCCTCCGCCTGGACCGCTTCTTTCCGGACCGCCTCCTCCCGGGCCGACGGGCGCCTCGCCGGAGTCACCCGCTCGGGTGCCCCCGTCCCGCGAATGGTGTCCGGCCGCGCGCGCCTCGGGACCGGGCGGGCTGTGATGGGCTCGGGGAGCACGACGGCCGTGCCCCTTCAGACGGAGTCGTTCCGAAGGAGCCGAGCCGATGCGCCGTACCGCCCGTGTGCTGTCCGCCACCGCCCTGGCCTGTACCGCGCTGGGCGCGGCCGCCTCGGCCGCGTCCGCGGATCCGGGCCTCCGGGTCGTGCCGAGCTCCGTGAGACCCGGGGACCTCGTCGTCGTCTCCGTCTCCTGTGCCGCGACGGGCAGCGCGCCGCCCGAGTCCGTCGACGGCCGCTCCGCGGGCTTCGGGGGGAGAGAGGTCAGGTTGCGCCGGGTCAGCGACGGCGCGGACACGAAGTCCGTCACCTACCGCGGCACGGTCCGCGTTCCGTCCGGTGCCGCGGTGCGCGGCGGCTCGGGACACGCCGGGATCGGCGGGCGGGCCGTCGAGGGTGAGTGTCCCGTCGCGCCGGGCGGCCACGCGCGGCCGTGGAAGGCGTCGTACCGCGTGACCCACGACGCCCCCGACACCACGCACGGCACTTCTCGGGAGGTGCCGGGTGAGGCTCCGGCCGTTCCCAGGGAGGCGCCGGGTGTGGCGTCGGTCGTTCCTCGGGAGGTGCCGCGTGACACCCCGACCGTTCCTCGGGAAGTGCCGCGTGAGGCCGCCGTTGTTCCTCGGGAGGTGCCGGGTGTGGCGTCGGCCGTTCCTCGGGAGGTGCCGCGTGACACCCCGACCGTTCCTCGGGAAGTGCCGCGTGAGGCCGCCGTTGTTCCTCGGGAGGCGCCGGGTGTGGCCTCGGCTGTTCCTCGGGAGGTGCCGAGTGAGACTCCGGCCGTCCCCCGGGAGGTCCCGAGTGCGGCCCCCGTCGCCCCTCGGGAGGCTCCACGCGACGTCCCGGTCGGGGGCGACCCCGGGACCACCGCCGGTGGAGGTGGTCGCACGGGGGTTGCTCCGGGAGCGGGCCCCGACAGTGTTCCGGTCGTCCCCGGCGAGGCGGGCGCGCCGGCCGCTCCCCGGGACGTACCGGGCGACGTCCCGGTCGTTCCGGGGAGCGCCGCGGGTGAGGGGCTCCAGGACCCGCCCGTGGGTGCCGTTCCCGACAGCGTCCCGGCCGTTCCCGAGAACGCCGTCGGTGAGGGCGTTCAGGATGTTCCTCCCGGCACGGCTCGTGACAGTGTCCCGGTCGCCCCTGAGGACGCGGGCCGCGGGGACGCCCTGGACGTCCCGCCGGGTACCGCTCGTGAGGGCGGTACGGACGTCCCGCCGGGTACCGCTCATGAGGGCGGTCGGGACGCTCCGGGCGGCGCGGGTCGCGACCACGCCCCCGGCTCCGCCCAGGCCGCCCCTCACGACACCGCCCCGGACTCCCCGAACGGCGCGGGCCGCGGCGACGCGTCTCAGGGGGCCGGCCGCGACGGCGTGGACGGCACGGGGGACCGCCCCACGGGTGCCCAGCACGGGGTGGAGGCCGGTGAGGGCGGTGCCTTCGCCGAGTCCGTCCCGGCCCTGATCGCCGGAGCACTTCTCATCGTGGGCGCCCTCGGCGCGGCCGCCCACCGTCTGTGCCGCGAGCGCCTGTCCGCCGGCCGCTGACGGTGTGACGGGCGCAACCCGGCGGCCACCCATGGCGGGACCGACGCGTGGGTACGGAGTCACCGAAGCGGATCACGCGCGGCGACGCGGCGGAGCGGACGGCAGGGGCGGCAGGGACAGGGCACGGCATCACGGACTGCGCGGAGGCACGGATGCGGCGGACGGTACCGGAAGGGCACGGTCCGGTCCGCTACGGCCCGCCGCTCCCCGACCAGGGCCTGCCGGTCCTGCCGGAACTGCGCGCCGTCATCGCCGCCGCCGCGGACCACACCGAGGCGGAGCCCTCCGGCGGCGGACCCGCGCTCCTCGACGCCGCCCGCGGTTACTGGAACCGGCGGGGCCTGGCCGCCGAGCGCGACCGCGTCGCCGCCGCCCCCGGCGCCCCCGCGCTGCTCCTCGCCCTGACCGGCGCGCTCGGCGGCGACGTCCTGGTCCCGAGACCGTGCGCCGCCTGGTGGGCCCCGCAGGTGCGATTGCTGGGCCGGTCCGTGTTCCACGTCGCGACGCCCGCGGAGTGCGGGGGACTGCCGGACCCGTACGCGCTGCTGGAGACGGTCCGCAGGGTCCGCGCCGAGGGCGGCGATCCACGGCTGCTCGTCCTCTCCGTCGCCGACGACCCCACGGCCACCGTCGCACCGCCCGAGGTGGTCCACGAGACCGTCGAGGCCGCCGTGGCCGAGGGACTGCACGTGGTCAGCGACGAGACCTGGCGCGACACCCTGCACCGGCCGCACGACACCGTGCTGCTCAGCCCCGCCGAGATGCTCCCCGAAGAGGTCACCGTCATCGCGGACCTCTCCGGGGCCTTCCTGCCGCAGGGCTGGCCCGCCGCCGTGGCGCGCTTCCCGCTCACCGACGCGGGCGTCCTGCTGCGCGCCCGGGTCCTCGACGTACTCACCGTGCTCGGCGCCCGCGTCGCCCGGCCGGTCGCCGAGGCGGCCTCGTACGCGCTCGGCGAGCCGGACGCCGTCACCGGGAGACTCACGACGGCCGTTCGCCTGCACGCCCGCGTGGCCGCCGCCGCGCACGACGTGGTGACCGGCGCGGGTGCCCTCGCACGGCCGCCACGGGCCGGCCGACATCTGTACGTGGACCTCGGCCCGTTGCGCGCCGGGCTCACCGCGCGCGGTGTCGGCGACGCACAGGAACTGGAGGACTTCCTCACCGCCCGGCTCGGTATGCCCGCGCCGGGCGGCCACCGCTTCGGGGACGACCTCGGGGCGCTGCGGGTGCGGCTGGGGACGGGACCGCTGCTGGGCGCGAGCGACGAGGAGCGGGGGGAATGCCTCAGTTCACCCTCGCCGTTGGAACTGCCACATGTGCAACGTGCGTTGACCCTCTTGGGGTCGGCCTTCGACGATCTCCGCGACGACGCTCAGCCAGGGGAGCCTCTTCGATGACGCAGCAGTCCCAGTCGACCACGAGCACCGACACCAGCGCACCGGCCACCGCCGAGCCGACGCCCTCCTCGGCTCCGGCGGCGCGTTCCTCGCCCGCCGCACCGGCACCGCTCCTTCCCACGACCCCACCACCCGCGGTTCCCGTCACCTCACCATCCCCAGCTCCCCACACCCCACCACCCGCCGTCCCACCGGGCGGGCCGCTCCTGCCCGCCGTCCCGCTCGCCGAGCCCCGACCGCTCGGCGAGCGGGGGGTGTGGCCGAGTTAGTTAGTCGACCCGCGGAGCCCCCCGCGGCCCGGGGTTGGGGGCGGGCGGGTGTTACACAAACAAGCCCCCGCGAAC
>NZ_JBHWEL010000005.1:19774-70684 GCF_042734135.1 Streptomyces sp. NPDC059668
CCCACCAAACCACCCGCCTTCCACCGGGGGGGGCCGCTCCGGCCCTCTGTCCCTCTTGCTGCTCCCGGACCGCTGGTATCGCGGCGTGTGTGGCCGAGATCGTTCGTCGACCGGCTGACCGCGCCGCTGCCGGGGCTGCGGGCCTTCGCCCGGTTCGCCCGCGAGGGCGCGCTGCGGCCCCGGCCCGAGGGGCTCGCCGACATCCCCTCCCTGCCGTTCGAGCCGGGACCGCTGCCCCGGGTGGGCGCGCGCACCGTCGCCGTCTCCTGGGCGGGGCACGCGAGTTGGGTGATCCGCACCGGCGGCCTCACCGTCCTCACCGACCCGGTCTGGTCCCGCAGGATCCTGGGCACCCCGGCCCGGATCACCCCCGTCGGTGTGGCCTGGAGCGCGCTGCCGCGCATCGACGCGGTCGTCATCAGCCACAACCACTACGACCATCTGGACGCGCCGACCCTGGGCCGTCTCCCGCGCCACACACCGGTGTTCGCGCCGGCCGGACTCGGGCGCTGGTTCCGGCGCCGCCGGTTCACCCGGGTCACCGAGCTGGACTGGTGGGAGGCGGCCGAACTCGACGGCGTGCGCTTCGACTTCGTCCCCGCCCACCACTGGTCCAAGCGCAGCCTCACCGACACCTGCCGGACCCTGTGGGGCGGTTGGGTCCTGACGGAGCCCGGGGGACAACGGGTGTACTTCGCGGGGGACACGGGGTACGGCCACTGGTTCGAGCGCATCGGCCGGCGGTATCCGGGCATCGACCTCGCCCTGCTGCCCATCGGCGCGTACGACCCCCGGTGGTGGCTCAGTGACGTCCACTGCGACCCGGAGGAGGCCGTCAGGGCCGCCGTCGACCTCGGCGCCCGCCGGATGGCGCCCATGCACTGGGGGACGTTCGTGCTCTCGGCGGAGCCGGTGCTGGAGCCCTTGACCAGGGTACGGGCGGCCTGGGAACGGGCGGGTCTCCAGCGGGCCGACCTGTGGGATCTGCCGGTGGGGGGTTCCCGGGTGCTCGGGTGAGAACGCTCGGGTGAGAGATGGGCGGGACCGCCGGGGAGAGGGCGAGGGGAGGGCTGGGGAGGGCGCGGGAGGGGAGCACGGGGGAGGGCGCTCGGGTGCGGACCGTCAGCGGCCGCCCGGGTCGCCCGCGGGGTTCTCCGTACTCCCGCCGGGACGCTCGCGCGACTCGGTCCCGCGGACACGGCGCCACAGGCCAGGTGCCAGTCCGAGAGCAACCGTCAGGACGACCGCCGCCACCACTCCCTCCCAGGGTTCGTCGAAGAGGGAACCGCCCAGTATGCCGATGACCTGGTACGTGGCGGCCCAGGCCAGGCACGCGGGTATGTCGCCGCGGGCGAAGGTGCGCAGGGGCATCTTCGCCAGCAGGCAGGCGAACATCACCGGTATGCGGCCGGCCGGCACCAGCCGGGACAGCACGAGGACGGTCACGCCGTGGTCGCTCAGCTTCTCCTGGGCCTGGGCGAGCCGGTCCTCGGGGGCGCGGACCCGGATCGCCTCCAGCCAGCGCGAACCGTTCCTGGACCGCATGCCGCGCCGGCCGAGCCAGTACAGCGCCACGTCGCCGAGGAACGCGGCGAGGGAGGCCACCACGAACACCAGCAGCAGCGCGAACGGCGCCGTCTGATGGAAGGCCACCACGGCCGCGGAACTCACCAGCGCGCCCGTCGGCACCACCGGCACCAGCGCGCCGATCAGCACCAGCAGGAACAGCGACGGATAGCCGATCGCCTGCTGCGTCGCCTCCGGCGTGACGGCCGCGCCCGTGGCGGCCAGGAACACCGTCGCGGCGCTGTTCCTCGCGGACAGGAACAGCGCCGGTGCGGTGCCCACGGCGGACAGCGACGTCACCGGTATCACCGCGCGACCTCCGGCCGCACGCTCTGACCGTGGTCGAGCCGGTGCACCGCCACCCCGGGCGCGGACTCGGCGGCCAGGCGCACGAACTCATCACCCGGCGCATGGAATTCATGGGGGCGCACACCGTCCATGCCGATCGGCCAGTACGTGCCGTAGTGCACCGGCACGGCGCTGCGCGGCATCAGACGGGCCAGCGCCTGCGCCGCCCGCCCCGCGTCCAGATGCCCCTCCCCGAGGAACGGTCCCCAGCCGCCGACCGGCAGCAGTGCCACATCGACCGGTCCGACCTCCTCGGCCATCTCGTCGAACAGCCCGGTGTCCCCGGCGAAATACGTCCGCGCCTCGCCCTCGACCACGAAGCCCAGCGCGGGCGAGCGATGCGGTCCGACCGGCAGCCGTCGCCCGTCGTGCCGGGCGGAAACGGCACGTACCACCAGGTCACCGACCTGTACCCGGTCCCCGGGCGCCACCTCGGTGAGGCGCAGACGCTCCAGCCCGCGCAGTGCGGGCACCGCCCGGCTCGCCCCCTCGGGGAGCAGCACCAGCGTGCCCGGCGCGAGCTGCCGCAGCGAGGGCACGTGCAGATGGTCGGCGTGCAGATGCGAGACCAGCGCCACGTCCGCGGCCGCCGCCTCGGGAGGGGGCGGCGCCCCGCGCCTGCGTCGCAGGTGCGCGAGCCGGCGCGCGAAGAGCGGATCCGTGAGGAGGCGCGTACCGGAGTCCTCCAGCGTGCAGGTGGCGTGCCCCCACCAGGTGATCTCCACCGGCACTTCTTTGCCTCCTTCGTGCGACTCCCCCCGAGCCTACGGGCAGGAGTAGGGTCGGCGGCGAAACCCGGAGGTGAGGGGGACGCCATGGGAAACGCGCGCAGTGCCTCCGCCGTGCCGACCACGGTGCGCGTCACGGCCATCGCGAGTCTGACGCCCCTGGAGGAGCTGGAGGCGGACCCCTTCCTGGTCGACTCCCGCAGCCAGCACGCCATGTGCGCCCGCTGGGCCGCCGAGCGCGGCTACGTCGTCACCCGGGAGCTCCTCGTCCGGGGGCTGCGGCCCGACCACCGCACGCTGTGGGCCGACGTCGAGGCGGGCCTCGTCGACCTGTTCGTCGCGCCGAGCCACCGAGTCCTGGAGCGCGCCCTCGCCTCCGTCGACGAGTTCACCGCCGAGTGCGCCCGCCGGGGCGTCCGGATCGAGACGGTCGGCTGCGCGGAACCCGCGTACGACGCCCAGATGAAGGCCCGGGTCCACCGCCGCCTGTCGATGCCGACCGCGGGGTACGACGGCCGCTGACCGGCGGTCCGTCACCGGCCCTGGCTCGTGGGGACGGGCACATCCGGCCGTCCCGGCCCGTTGTGACAGGGTGGGAGCAGGCCTCGCGGACCGGGCGGGCCCGGGACGTGAGGTGGACAGGGCGTGGGTGGCGGACGGTGGCGACGGGTCCTCAGCGGGGTCTGGCGGAGCATCGCGGTATGGGCCGTGTCCACGGTCACGATGCTGGTACTGGCCGGCGCGCTGCCCGACTTCCAGCTCCAGTCCGACAACGGGGACAGCGCCACCCGCATCGCCGTCACGGCGGCGGCCGGCGCGGGCGTCTTCGGTCTGCTGTCGTCGCTGGTGTGGCCGCTGCTCGTGCGAGCCCTGCTGCTCGTGCCCGCGCTGATACTCGGCCTGCTCGTCTTCTTCCTGAACGGGTCGCTGCTGCTGCTCGCCCTGCGCATCAACCCCTCCGGACAGAGCGAGGCCGCGCCGGAGACAGCCGTCGTCGTCGCCGCCGTGATGTCCGCGGTCGCCTCCGCCACGGGGGGCGCTCTCGCCGTCCGGGACGACGACGCCTACCGGCGCAGGCTCTACCGGCTCGCGGCCCGCCGCCGTGACCGGTCCGACGGCCGCGCCGGTCCCTCGACCCCCGGCGTCGTCTTCGTCCAGCTCGACGGCGTGGGCCACGACGTGCTGGAGGAGGCGACGGGCAAGGGCCTCATGCCGACCGTCGCGCGGTGGCTCGCCGGCACCCACCGGCTCACCCCCTGGCGCACCGACTGGTCGAGCCAGACCGGCGCCAGCCAGCTCGGCATCCTGCACGGCAGCAACCACGACATCCCGGCCTTCAGGTGGTACGAGAAGGAGAGCCACGAGGTCATGGTCTGCAACCGGCCCAGCAGCGCGGCCGAACTCCAGCGCCGGGCCATCGCGTACACCGGCGACGGGGGACTGCTCACCGTCGACGGAGCCAGCCGCGGCAACCTCTTCAGCGGCGGCGCCGACGAGCTGGCCCTCGTGCTCTCCATGGCCGCGCGCAGAGGCCGGGAGAACCGGTCCCGCTCGGGCTACTTCGCGTACTTCTCGGACCCCGCCAACGCCGTCCGCACGGCGATGTCCTTCGTCGCCGAGGTGCTCCGCGAGATCGGCCAGTCCACCCGCGCCCGGTTGCGGAAGCGCCGCCCGCGGGTCGGGCGCGGCGGCCTGTACCCCTTCGTCCGCGCCTTCGCGACCGTCGTCGAGCGGGACGTCGTCGTCGCCGCGGTGATCGGCGACATGCTCGCCGGGCGCAACGCGGTCTACGCGGACCTGGTGGCGTACGACGAGGTGGCACACCACTCCGGGCCGCGCGGCCGGGACACGGAGAAGGTCCTGGAGCGCCTCGACCGCTCGCTCGCGCTGATCGAGACGGTCGCCGAACACACCCCCCGTCCCTACCGGATCGTCGTCCTGTCGGACCACGGGCAGAGCCCCGGCGAGACCTTCCTGACCCGCTACGGCCTCAGCCTCGGCAACCTGGTCCGGGCCGGCTGCGGGCTGCCCGTGCCGCGCCGGGCGCGGGGCA
This sequence comes from Streptomyces sp. NPDC059668, assembly GCF_042734135.1. NCBI lineage: Bacteria > Bacillati > Actinomycetota > Actinomycetes > Kitasatosporales > Streptomycetaceae > Streptomyces > Streptomyces sp. NPDC059668. Next base: position 24,470 of record NZ_JBHWEL010000005.1, read on the forward strand.
CGCACAGCGGTACCGAGGCGCGGGCCGCGGTCCGCGCCGCGCTGCGCCGTCCCGTCGAGGAGAGCGGCGAGCGCCACCGCCCCCCGCGCGGCTCCGAGCCGGTCGTACTGGCCTCCGGCAACCTCGGTCTCGTCTCCTTCCCGGACGTGCCGCACCGGATGAGCCGGGAGGAGATCGACCGCCGCCACCCCGCGCTGCTGTCCACGCTCGCCAACCACCCGGGCGTCGGCTTCCTGCTGGTGCGCAGCGAGGAGCACGGCGGCCTGGTGATCGGCGCGCACGGCGCGGAGGCGCCCGTCGACTCCCTCGACGACGAACACCCGGGCCCGCTCGCCGACTTCGGCCCCGGCGCCGCCGACGCCGTACGGCGCACGCACACGTTCCCGCACGCCGCCGACATCATGGTCAACTCCTGGTACGACCCCGAGGAGGGCGAAGTGCTCGCCTTCGAGGAGCAGATCGGCTCGCACGGCGGACTCGGCGGCGCCCAGGGGCATCCGTTCCTGATGTCGCCGCTCGCCCTGTCCGAGCCGGTCGACGACGGCGGCGACCTGGTGGGCGCCGAGCGGGTGCACCGCGTCCTGCGCGGCTGGCTGCGCGAGTGCGACGGACCCCAGGTGCCGCTGCCCGCGGCCGGGAGCGAGCGCGCCGCCTGAAAATGGGCTGCGGTGAACGGACCCACGCGCACACACTGGTCGTTCCGGACACCGCGCAGCCGCGCGCTCCCTCGAACACCACCCAGGAGTCCGTGCGTGCACGCAGCCGTCACCGTCACCCCCGCCCGCCTCCCGGAGCTGCTGCTCGGGCTCGCCACCGTGCGGCCCGTCTTCATCTGGGGCGCTCCCGGCATCGGAAAGTCCTCCCTGGTGCGGGAGTTCGCCGAATCGCTGGGGCTGGAGTGCGTGAGCCTGCTCGGCACCCAGCTCGCGCCCGAGGACCTCATCGGTGTCCCGCAGATCCGTGACGGACGGTCCGTCTTCTGCCCGCCGGAGGCGATCGCCCGCGACGAGCCCTACTGCCTGTTCCTGGACGAGCTGAACGCGGCGACGCCGGACGTCCAGAAGGCCTTCTACTCGCTGATCCTGGACCGCCGCATCGGCACCTACGAGCTGCCCGCCGGGTCGATCGTCATCGGAGCGGGCAACCGCGCGACCGACAACGCGCTGGCCCGCCCGATCGCCTCCGCGCTCGTCAACCGCCTCGCCCATGTGCACCTGGAGGCCTCGCCGAAGGACTGGCTGGTCTGGGCCGCGGGCAACGGCATCCACCCCTGGGTCGTGGACCACCTCACCGACCGCCCCGACCACCTGTGGTCCAAGCCGCCCAAGACCGAGGAGCCCTTCTCCACGCCCCGTTCCTGGCACATCCTCTCCGACGCCCTGCACTCGTTCGGTCCCACTCTCGACGAGGCCACCCTGGGCGTGATCGCGCACGGCACGCTGACGCCCGCGCACGCGGTCGCCTTCAGCGGCTACGTCAAGATCGTGCGCAGCCGGTTCGGCATCGAGGCCGTCCTCAAGGGCGACGCCCGCTGGCCGCACCGTCCGGAGGACCGCGACCTGCTCTACTACCTCGCCGAGTCCTTCCGCGGACGGCTGGTCAAGGAGCTGCCCGCGAGCAAGGACCACCTCTCGGCGGCCGGACAGCAGACCGCGTACCGCGCCAAGTCGCTGCTCGTGCAGCTCGCCGAGATCTCGGTGGAGGTGGCGCAGAGCGTCATCTCCCCGGACGCCGACGGCAATCCCGTACTGCCCGCGTGGTTCCTGGTCGAGACCGCCCGGGACCTGCCCCGGCTGGTGGAGGCCCGCCGGTGAGCCGCACGCGCGGCAGGGACCAGCCCAAGAAGGACCCGGCCGGCGAGGCGTTCGCGGAGGGCATGCGACTGGTCCGGTCCAACCGCGCGCTCGCCGCCATCGGGTTCAGCACCTGCCGCCAGGAGGACTGCGCCGCGTCGCCCCGCGAGGGCCTCGTCCGTGTCGACTCCGACGGCGTCCTGCACGTCCACCCCACCCGCCGGGCCGAACCCGCCGAGTGGGCCTGGGCGGTCGCGCACGGCGTCATCCACCTCGGCTTCGGCCACGTCCCCGCGGCGACGGGCCGGCGCGAACAGCCCGACCGCCACGACCTCGCCGCCCGCTGCGCCGTGGTCAACCGCTTCCTGCTCGGCTTCCCGGTCGGCACCACCCCCGAGGACCTGCCGCCGTCGTACCCCGACGGCGACGAGGAGCAGCTCGCCGCCCGCTGGCGTCGCGACGGGATCCCGGCCGCCTACGACCGCTGCGGTACGGCCGGCGCCGATCCGGACCAGCTGCTGGTGCCCTGGGACACCTGGAAGGGCGGCACCGCGCCGGACTGGCAGCTCGCCTTCGCGCACGGGCTGACGCGTACGGTGGCCACGGCGATGGACGTGGCGGGCGGCCGCCGTTCCTCCATGCGCGGCGGACCCACCCGGCTTCAGCCCTGGGAGCGGGCGCTGAGCTGGTTCGTCTCCTCCTACCCGCTGCTCGGCGGCATCGCGGCCGGCATCACGCTGGTCGCCGACGCCGAACTGGCGCGCGCGTACGACATCTCCGTCGCTGCGGTCGACGCGACGGCGGGCGAGATCTACGTCAACCCGCTGCGCGAACTCGACGACGAGGAATGGCGGTTCGTCCTCGCCCACGAGATGCTGCACGCCGCCCTGCGGCACGGCGACCGCTGCGGCACCCGCGACCCGTACCTCTTCAACGTCGCCTGCGACTACGTCGTCAACGGCTGGCTGTGCGCGATGCAGGTCGGCACGATGCCCGACGGACTGCTGTACGACGCGGAGTTGACGGACCTGTCGGCGGAGGAGGTCTACGACCGGATCGCGTCCGACCTGCGCCGGATGCGCCGCCTGTCCACCCTGCGTGGCAAGGGCGCCGGCGACATCCTCGGCGGACCGATCGGCCCGCCGCGCGACTACGTCGACCTCGACGAGTTGTACCGCCGCGGACTGGCCCGGGGCCTCGACCTGCACCAGTACCAGGAGCGCGGCCTCCTGCCGGGCGGCCTGGTGGAGGAGATCCGCGCGCTCAGCCACCCGCCGCTGCCCTGGGACGCCCGACTCGCCCGCTGGTTCGACGAGTTCGTGCCTCGCCCCGAGCCGGTACGGACGTACGCGCGTCCGGCGCGGCGGCAGGCCTCCACCCCCGACATCCCGCGCGCCGGACGGTACTTCCCGCCCGAGGAGATCGCCCGCTGCACCTTCGGCGTCGTCCTCGACACCTCCGGCTCCATGGACCGCACGCTGCTGGGCAAGGCGCTGGGCGCGATCGCCTCGTACGCCGAGGCCCGTGACGTGCCCGCCGCGCGCGTCGTGTTCTGCGACGCCGCGCCGCACGACGCGGGCTATCTGCCGGTCACCGAGATCGCGGGCCGCGTCCGGGTGCGCGGCCGCGGCGGTACGGTGCTGCAGCCCGGCGTCGACCTGCTGCACCGCGCCGACGACTTCCCGCCCGGCGCGCCGGTGCTGGTCATCACGGACGGCTGGTGCGACGTGCTGCGGGTACGGCGCGAGCACGCGTATCTGATCCCGGACGGGGCGCGGCTCCCGTTCACGGCGCGGGGGCCGGTCTTCCGCGTGCGGTGAGCCGTCATTCTGGGTGCGCGGCGTGCGGGTGTGATCGGATGGTGCGTACGGTCCCGGAACACGGGACCCACCGCCCCATCGAAGGGAATCACCGTGGCAACCACGCGCACCGCGCACACCGTGTGGGAAGGCAACCTGCTCGAGGGCAGCGGCGTCGTCACCTTCGACTCCTCCGGCATCGGCGAGCAGCCGGTGACGTGGGCGTCGCGGGCGCAGGACGCCAACGGAAAGACCAGCCCCGAGGAGCTGATCGCCGCCGCCCACTCCAGCTGCTTCTCCATGGCGCTGTCGCACGCCCTCGCGGGCGCGGGCACCCCGCCCACCAAGCTGATCACCAACGCCGACGTCACGTTCCAGCCCGGTGAGGGCATCACCGGCATCCACCTCACCGTCGAGGGCACGGTACCGGGCCTCGACAACGACGGCTTCGTGGCCGCGGCCGAGGACGCCAAGAAGAACTGCCCGGTCAGCGCGGCCCTGACGGGGACGACGATCACCCTGACCGCCAAGCTGGCCTGACACTCCGTACACCACGGTGCCGCGGTCCCTCCAGGGGGCCGCGGCACCGTCGTGTCCGGAACCGCCCGCGAGGTACGCCCCATTGACAAGACGGCACTCAAGTTTTGTGCTTGAGGCCGGGCAGCACCCCAGGCGGAAGGGGACGGACATGGCACGTGCGGTCGGGATCGACCTCGGTACGACGAACTCGGTGGTGGCCGTCCTAGAGGGAGGCGACCCCACCGTCGTGACCAACGCGGAGGGCGCGCGCACCACGCCCTCCGTGGTGGCCTTCGCCAAGAACGGCGAAGTGCTCGTCGGCGAGGTGGCCAAGCGGCAGGCCGTGACGAACGTGGAGCGCACCGCCCGCTCGGTCAAGCGGTACATGGGCGACACGGGCTGGCGCTTCCCGGAGCACGGCTCCGTCGACGGCACCCGGTACCGCGCCCAGGAACTGTCGGCGCGCGTGCTGCAGAAGCTGAAGCGGGACGCGGAGGCGTACCTCGGCGAGGACGTCACGGACGCCGTGATCACCGTGCCCGCCCACTTCGACGACGCCCAGCGCCAGGCCACCAAGGAGGCGGGCGAGATCGCGGGGCTGAGGGTCCTGCGGATCATCAACGAGCCGACGGCCGCCGCCCTCGCGTACGGGCTCGACCGCGGCGAGGAACAGACGGTCCTCGTCTTCGACCTGGGCGGCGGCACCTTCGACGTCTCGCTCCTGGAGATCGGCGACGGGGTCATCGAGGTCAAGGCCACCAACGGCGACACCCGGCTCGGCGGGGACGACTGGGACCAGCGGATCGTCGAGCACCTCGCCCAGCGCTTCAAGGGTTCCCACGGCATCGATCTGGGCCGCGACAAGATGGCGTTGCAACGCCTGCGCGAGGGCGCCGAGAAGGCCAAGATCGAGCTGTCCAGCTCCTTGGAGACCACCGTCAACCTGCCCTACATCACCGCTTCCGCCGAGGGTCCCCTGCATCTGGAGGAGAAACTGACGCGCGCTCAGTTCCAGGAGCTGACCGCGGATCTGCTCGACCGCTGCAGGACGCCCTTCGACCGGGCGGTCAAGGACGCCGGTGTGACACTCGCCGCGATCGACCACGTGATCCTGGTCGGCGGTTCGACCCGGATGCCCGCGGTGACGGACCTGGTCCGTGAACTCACCGGCAAGGACCCGCACAAGGGTGTCAACCCGGACGAGGTGGTGGCGCTCGGAGCGGCTCTCCAGGCGGGCGTCATCCGGGGGGACGTCAAGGACGTCCTGCTCCTCGACGTCACCCCGCTCTCGCTCGGCATCGAGACCAAGGGCGGCATCATGACCAGGCTCATCGAACGCAACACCACGATCCCGACGCGCCGTTCGGAGATCTTCACGACGGCGGCCGACAACCAGCCGTCGGTCGGTATCCAGGTCTACCAGGGCGAGCGGGAGATCGCCGCGTACAACAAGAAGCTCGGCGTCTTCGACCTGACCGGGCTGCCGCCCTCGCCGCGCGGTGTCCCGCAGATCGAGGTGGCCTTCGACATCGACGCCAACGGGATCATGCACGTCTCCGCGAAGGACCTGGCCACCGGACGCGAGCAGAAGATGACGGTCACCGGCGGCTCCGCGCTGCCCAAGGACGACATCGACCGGATGATGCGCGAGGCGGAGCAGTACGCCGACGAGGACCGTGCGCGCCGCGAGGCCGCGGAGACCCGTAACCAGGCCGAGCAACTCGTCCACCAGACCGAGAAGTTCCTCCGCGAGAACGACGAGCGGATACCGCCGGGCACCAGGCCGGAGGTCGAGTCCGCGATCGCCGACCTCAGGCGACTCCTGGTGGACTCCGCCGAGGACACGACCGCGCTGCGGGCCGGCGTCGAGAACCTGGCCTCCGTGAGCCAGCGGATGGGTCAGGCGATGTACGCGCAGGCCGCGCGGACCCCCCGGGACGAACCGGCCGACGAGCACGCCCCGGCCGAGGACGACGGCGTGGTGGACGCGGAGATCGTGGACGACGACAGGGGGGCGAGGGGCGGCGCGGCCTAGGGCGGTGGTGAGGTCCCGTCGTCCGCCCGGAGGGCGTGCCGGACGTCGCGGGGCCGGCGGGACTCTCGCCGGCCGCCCCGGCCGCCCCCGGGCGCCGTCCCGGACCGGTACGGGGTGAGGTCAGCGCCCTTGGTACTCCGTCTCGTGCTCCGGACCGTCCGCCAGGAACGCCGTGACGGCGTGGCGATGGTCCAGGGTGCCGGCGACGCCGGCGGCGATGGCGGGGAGGGCGTCGTCCGCGGCCGGGACGCCACCGAGGAGGTATCTGCGGACGATGTCCTTGCTTGCCTCGTGGGCGCGGGTGGGCCCGGTGGCGAGGCGCATGCCGTAGGCGCGGGCGTCGGCGTGGAAGGAGGCGGGCGGGAAGAGGGCGTTGACGACGCCCCAGTCGGCGAGCACCGTCCCGCGATAGAGGTCGCCGGTCATGACGAGTTCACGGGCGCGGGACGGACCGGCGCGCTGGGCCAGACGCTGGGTGCCGCCCATCGCCGGAGTGAACCCGATCTTCCGCTCGACGAGACCGAACCGGGCCTGCGGTGTCGACACCACGAGGTCGCAGGCCAGGGCCAGTTCGAAGGCCGCGGTCAGGGTCAGCGAGTGCGCGGCGAACACCGTGGGACAGGGCAGTGCCTCCAAGGCCTGCGTGATGCCCAGCCGGTCGGCCCAGAAGGATGCCGCGTCCTTCGCTTCGAGCCCGGCGAAGACGCGCACGTCGACACCCGCGCTGACGACCCGGCCCTCGGCCCGGACGAGGAGGGCGCGGGGCGGGTGGGCGGTCAGCCACTCGACCGCGTCCGCCCACGCGCCCCACATCGTCTCGTCGAACAGGTTCATCGGCGGGCTGTCCATGGTGAGGACGGCGAGCGGACCGTCGTGGGCCAGCCGCAGCACCGACTTCTCGCCCGTGAGCGACGAGGGGGGCGTCACGGCACGCTCCGGAAGATGCTGATCGCGTTGTTGCCGCCGAAGCCGAAGGCGTTGTTCTGGACGTGACGCAGCTCCGGCAGGGACAGCGGCTCTCCGGTGACCAGGTTGATGTCCAGCTCGACGTCGTCGGGATCGACGGCCGTGGGGGGTACCAGCCGGTGACGCAGTGCCAGGCAGGCGGCCACGGCTCCGGCCGCGCCGGCCGCGCCCATCAGATGTCCGATGGTGCTCTTGATCGCGGTGACCGCGGCCCGCGGGTAGTGCTCCGCGAAGATGCCGCCCTCGATGGTGTCGTTGGCCCGGCTCCCCGTGCCGTGCGCGAAGATCACGTCGACGTCGTCGGCCTTCAGGCCGGCCTCGTCGAGCGAGCGCCGATGACAGGCGGCGACGCCGTCGCGGTCGGGCGCGGTCGGGTGGCTCGCGTCGTTGCTGACGGCGGTGGCCAGCACCTCGGCGTACGGCGTCGCGCCCGGGCGCAGGGCGCGCTCGGTCTGCAGGACGAACATGCCCGCCCCTTCCGAGGGCGTGACATAGCGCCGGCTCCTGGTGAAGGGCTTGCAGGGGGTGCGGCCGATGGCCTGGAGGGTGTTGAACCCGATGATGTTCTTCTCCGAGTACGGGTCGCAGCCCCCGACGACGGCGGTGTCGGCGATGCCCGCGCGCAGCATCTCCAGGGCGCAGGACAGCGCGACGTTCGCGGAGGCGCAGGTGCTCTGGAGCAGGAAGGCCGGGCCGGCCGCCCCCACCGTGCGGGCCACGCCCTGGGCGATGGAGTAGCTGGAGAAGCCACCGGTCCCGCCGATGTCCCGGCGCCCGGCGACCACGTCCTCCAGCGCCTCGGCCTGTCCGTCGCTGCTGCCGACACAGACGACGGCGTTGCGCAGCAGGTCGTCCCCGGGGGCGAGTCCGGCGTCCCGCAGCGCCTCCAGCGCGGCGAACTCCGCGAAGAGCGAGGCGGCCCGTGGGCGTCGCCTGGTGACCGCGTCCACGTGGGCCAGCGCGGTCTCGCGGGCCTCCTCGGGAACGCGTCCGCCGAGGATGCCGGGCTTCATACCGGCGTAGAGCGGCGGGAGTTCCTCGAAGCGGCTGCGGCCCGCGCACAGGTCGTCCCAGAAGGACCCGACGCCCGCGCCGGCCGGCGAGATGACGCCGAGCCCGGTGATGAAGACCCTTGCTGTTCCCTGGTTCACGAAGACCTCCCGTTCGTGCTGCCCGCCGGCCGCCGGGTCACCGTCACGGTGGCGTGACGACCGTCCGGGGCACGGCATTCGAGGACCGCCCGCTCCGCGGGCTCCAGGGAGTGGACCAGGTCCAGGAAGGCGCGGGTGGCGAAGGCGCTGTTGCGCTCGGCGAAGGCGACGGGCTCCGTGGCGACGGCCCGGCCGTCGGGGGCGCCGATCCCGCACACGGTTCGCACGGGGCCCGGGTGCGGCTCGTCCGTGGTGCCGAAGCCGAACTCGGCGGTGAACCCGGTGCCCTGGTGCAGGAACGCGTGGACGACGCCGTCCCTGCAGGACATGTCCGGTGTGTCGAGCGCCGCGTCCTGGACCGCCTCCGGCGCGTAGACGTCACCGACGAGGAGCCGGCTGACGGCGGAGCGTTCCCGGTCGAGGGCCGACAGCGCCTGCCACATGGCCATGACCGGGGTGAGTACGCCCGCGTTGATCGTCATGTTGCGTCCGGTGGCCCGGGCGCGGAGATTGACGAACGCCGACGCCGAACTGGACGTCGCGTTGGGGAAGTGCTGGGCCGACAGCAGCTTCCCCTTGGTCGCCGCGTCGCGCTGAAGGCGGGCCAGTGCGGCGGTGTTGCCGTACTCGGTGCCGATCACGATGGTGTCGTCCGTACGTTCCTCGGAGGCCTCCGCGGAACCGAGGACGAGGTAGAGGCAGATCCGTGTGAACGCGTCGCGGAACTGGTCGCCGGCCGTGCCGATCACCTCGTGCAGATCGGGTGGCAGTCCCGCGCGTTCGTCCTGGCCGTCCGTCGGCCCGGGCGCGCACAGCGCGACCGAGCCCAGAGTGAACTCAAACAACACAACTCTCCGTGGCGCTGGAATCGGGTGGGCGGGGCGCGCGGGACGTCAGCCGCCGACCTGCTCGCTCACGTGCCGCTGCAGGTCCCCCACCGTCACGAGGTCACGGGAGAATTCGTCACCGAGCTCGATGTCCAGAGCCGCCTCCACCTGGACGACGACGTCGATCAGTTTGAGTGAATCAATGTCCAGATCGACCCGGAGGTCCTGATCGGCCGATATCTCGAAGGAATCGGGAAGTTCGGCGATCTGCTTCAGGATCTCGGATATACGCCCGTCGATCACGGTGGCCGACATTTGTCCCCCAGTTTTTTCAGGCTGCTTTCGATCAAGGTAATCGGGGGGCGAACGGCATGTCAACGAAACGGCTGCGAAACTTTTGGTCTGCGAATGTACAGAGCGTCCGCTTTTTTACGGTCCCTCGGCCTGGCCGAAAATGAACCCGGAAATCGCCGAGTGGTGGGTGGATTCAGCCAAAGGCGCGAGAAAGCGGCGGCATTTCGGCCATCGCAGCCAGTTTTTTCTGCCAACCGGGCCGGTATGCCAAGAATCTTCGTGACCTTCATTACATTGCGCTGCTGTATCCGTTCAACTAATCTCTGGCACTCGAAAGGCTCATTGGCAACGGGGGGATTTCTGCTGTGCCCGAAAACATTTCGAATCTCGCGCGCCAGGGATATGACCGCTGGGATCTCGGCGCGCATTTCGGTATCGACGGGGAAAGCGCTGACTACAAGGAACTCAGGGCGGCTTACGAGGACCTTCCCGAGGATCCGTACGCGATCGGCTCGGGCCGATACCGGCGATACGCGCGCGGTGTATTCCTGCCCTGGTCCAAGGAATTCTTCTGGATGCCGGCCACGGAGAGCCAGGCCCGTGAGGGGATGAACGGCTACTACCAGGGCGACAACAATCCCGAGTACGTCAACGTCACCCGCGACCTCCCCGCCATCAGCGCCGAGGTGTGCGACAACAAGCTCCTCCTGGACCTGATCCAGTTCGACTTCTCCCAGACCCACTGGGACGAGGACGACGCGGTCTGGCCGCTCTACGTCGGCGTCCACCTGATCAAGCTGCACATCGCGGACGACGGCCACGAGGCCGTGTCGTCCCCCAACGAGCTGCACCAGGACGGCGAGCCCTACGTCTTCGCCCACCTGATCTACCGTCACAACGCCGAGGGCGGGGCGAATCTCATCGCCACCCCCGAGTACCGCGGCAAGCAGCCCGAGGACGTGCCGCCCGGTGACCGGCTCGCCGAGTTCGACATGCGGCGCCCCCTGGAGGCGTACGCCATCACGGACCACCTCGTCAGCCACTACGTCGGCCCCATTCGCAAGGGCGCCGACCCGGAGCCCGGCGAGCGCGCCATCCTCCTGGCCGACTGGGTCCCCATGCGCCACCGCATCTGAAAGGGGCACCACGTGACCGGCGTGCGATACCGCTACGAACGCCCGGTGGACGCCGGGGCCGCTGACGAACTGCGCAAGGCCCTGGCGTTCCATCACGGCGACGTCACCGTGGAACGGCTGGACAAGGGCGTCGACGTCGTCGTGCCGGCCGGCCCCACCGAACGGGAACTGGGCGAGATGGTCCGCCACTTCCTGCGCGGCCACCGGGAGGTGGCGGCCACGGTCATCACCGAGTACGCGGGCCGTCCCGGCCTTTCCTGTGCGCTGCCCGACGACGACCGCATCGCGGTGGCCAGAGGCGCCTATCTGCACGGCCCCGAGTGGACGGCGGCGATGGACCACGTGCGCCGACTGTGCCGGGAACGGTTCGCGGAGGCATTCGGCGCACCCCTGCTGGCCGGATCGGCCCAGATCGCCCGCGACGTGCTCGTGCGGGCCGGCTACTACCAGAAGTTCCCGAATCTCGTGAACGCGGTCGCCCGTATCCGGGACCACTACTGGGACGGCGTCACCGTCTCCCAGCTGCGGCCCGGCCAGACCGAGGCGCTGGACTCCTTCTACGCGCCCGCCGAAACCGTCCTCACCCCGGTCACGTGTTACCACGTGTACGCGAACGCGGCCGAGCTGAAGGACCGTTACGGCACCGGGCTGTTCGCGATCGACGGGCCGGTCTTCCGGCACGAGTCGCACAACCACAGCGCCACCCGGCTGGGCGAGTTCAGGATGTTCGAACTCGTCCGGATGGGCGGCTCCGAGGAGGTCGCGCACGACTACGAGCGGATCCTGAAGGCGTTCACGGCGTTCTTCGCGGAACTGGAGGTGCCGCACCGCATCGTCAGCGCCTCCGACGCGTTCTTCGGGGACGCGCCGACCATGACCCGCGAGGCCCAGCTGCTCAACAGGAGCAAGTTCGAGGTGCGGGTGCCGCTCGGGGACGGCGAACTCTCCGTGGCCAGCGTCAACGCGCACGGCGAGGTGTTCGCCGACGCGTTCGGGCTGCGCGGCCTGGGGACCGACGCGACCTGCTGCGCCGGAGTCGGCCTGGACCGGCTCACCTACGCCCTGCTGTCGTACGGCCTGCTCGACGCTCCGGTCGCCCCGGCCACATCCCGCATTCCGCACCCTGACCCATCGAGGGAATGAACCCCATGCAAGACCTGAGGAACGTCGTCGACGAACTGCTCCGGCAACTCGCGGCCGCGCGGGACGTCCCGGCCGACGCCGAACTGTCGGAGATCATCATCAGCTCGCTGGACCAGATGCGGTTTCTGGTCGGCCTGGAGGAGCGGCTCGACGTGATGCTGGACGTCGGCGACGTGCTGCCCTTCGACCTGTCCGACCGCGACGCTCTGCTCAGGAGCGTGCGGGAGCTGCTGGTGGAGTCCGGAGTGACGCTGTGACCGGTGCCCGTCCGCCCGCCGGGCTCCGGCCCGCCGGCCGCGGCGGCCGCCGATGAGCGCCACCCGGGCACGGCTGCTCGACCTGGCCACCGTGCGCGAGGTCGTGCGCGTCTCGGTCCCGCTGATGTTCGGCATGATCGGGAACCTGATCCTGTTGCTGGTCGACCGGATCTGCCTGGCCCGCTACTCGGAGGACACCCTCACCGCGTCGGGGCCGGCCGTCTTCACCGCGACCACGGTGATCATGGTGACCACGGGGGCGGTCGGCATCACCCGCTCCTACGTGGCGCAGGCGCACGGCCGCGGAGAGCAGCGCGAGGCGATGGACGAGGGTGCCAACGGCTTCGTCCTGGCCCTGCTGTTCTGCGCGCTGCTGTTCGCCTCCACCCCGCTGCTGATGTGGGTGCCGACGCTGAGCGGCCAGCCCGCGCACATCCAGGAGCTGGAGGCGCAGTTCCTGGGCCTGTCCACCCTCTACGGCGCGGTCATGACCCTCAACATGGCGCTGTCCTCGTACTTCAACGGCATGGGCCGGACCCGGGTGCCGATGGTCGTCGGCATCCTCGGTCAGCTGGCCGGCGTCGTGATGACGGTCGGCCTGGTCTTCGGCCGCTTCGGGCTGCCGGAGCTGGGCATGCGGGGCTCCGCGCTCGGCACGCTGAGCGCGGTGTCCGTCATGTTCGTCGGATACGCCGTGTACCTGCCCAAGGGCTACGCCGCGGGCTTCGGCCGGCTCGTCCGCCAGGGCGGCCGGCGGGCCGCCGGGACACTGTGGCTGCGACTGCGGCGCGGTGCCCCCGCGGGCGGCTCCCTGAGTCTGGAGGAGCTGGGACAGACCGCGTTCGTGTGGCTGGCCGGCGTCCTGGGCCCGGTGGCGCTCGCCGCGAACAACGTCGCGCTGGCCCTGAACTACGCGGCCGTCATTCCCCTGATCGGCCTCGGCCTGGGGTGCAACATCCTGTGCGGCAAGGCCGTCGGCGCAGGCGCCCACCGGACCGTCCCGCACATCATGCGGGTCACCCTGACCATCTCGGGCCTGTACGTGGCCGTGGTCGCGTTCTTCCAGATCGTCACCCCGACCCTGCTGCTGAGCCCCTTCGGTCTGGACGGAGCCGACTCCGCCGTCACCGCCCACGCGGTGGCCACCTCCCGGGTGCTGTGGACGTACTCCTTCGCGTTCATGTTCTCGATGGTCGGCTCGGCGGTCCTGGAGTGCCTCGGCCTGGCCCGCTTCGGGTTCCTGGCGCGCGTCGTCCTCATGTGGTGCCTGTGCGTCCCCACGATCGTGGCGTTCGTGCTGCTCAACCGTGACGACGCGGACATGCTGCCGGTCATGTGGGTGATCTTCTCGGTCTTCGAGGCCGTGATGGCCGCGGTCTGCCTGTGGCGCGTCAGGCAGGCCGTCGCCAACGAGGAGAACCGGCTCCACCGCACCGAACCCGTCCGGCAGACGACCTGACCGACCACCCGACAGAGAGTGTGGCCTTCCGTGAACGTATTGATCCTCGGCCGCGAGGAAGACTGCCGCGACTACCTCGACTACGCGCACGGGCGGGGCTTCACCGTCCGCTTCTTCGCCCCGCCGCGGCTCGCCGCCGACGACCGGGCGAACTGGCGGCGGACCGTCGCCGACGCCGCGCGCGAGAGCGTCGACCTGAGCACCGTCGACGACATCCTCTCCTTCCACGACAGTTACCAGATCCAGCTGGAGCTGCTGCGCGGCGAACTGGGCATGCCCACCCGCGACATCGACACCCTGCTGTGCCTCGCCGACAAGACCCGGTTCAAGGCGCACCCGGCGGTCCGTGACCACATCACCCGCCACATCGAACTCGACACGTCGTCCAAGGCGCCCGAGGCGCTGGCGGCCGTCGACGCCGCCCTGACCTTCCCGGTCGTCGTCAAGCCGTCCAACGGCTTCTACAGCGCGGGCGTGGTGAAGGCCACGACGCCCGAGGAGTTCCCCAAGGCCTTCCTCCAGACCAAGCGGGTCTGCACGGTCCTGCGGGAGAGCTCCGGCGAGTCGCGGATGCTCGCCGAGGAGTACCTCGACGGCAACGAGTACGCCGTCGACGGCATGGTCAGCGAGGGCCGGGTCATCCCCCTCCAGATCCACCGCAAACTGCCGCCCCTGGTCGGCCCCCTCTTCCACGAAGTGGCCTACCTGACCGAGCCGTTCGACGCGGAACTGGGCCGTGACTTCACCGCCCTGCTGGAGAGCGTCGTCCCGGGCGTCGGCCTGGACAACTCCCCTTTCCACGCGGAGTTCCGCTTCGACGGCCAGGGCCGGCTGCGCGTCCTGGAACTCGCACCACGACTGTGCGGCGGCGGCACCACCACCTACCAGCAACTGCGCATCTGCACCGGCCTCGACGCGTACGACCTGCTGCACCGGCTGGGCCGTGAGGCCATCGCCCCCGAGCCGCTGCACCGCCGGGTGGCTCTGGAGTACGACGCCCCCATCGTCAGCAGCGGCTTCCTGAAGAACACCGCCCGCGCGGTCGAGGTGTGCCACAAGAACGATGTCACCACCGTGCATCTGCACCGCGCGGACGGCCAGTTCGTCCTCGCGCCGCCGCTCAACTTCGAGACGGTCCTGACCGCCTACTTCGCCCGCGACACCCGCGAAGAGGCCGAGGCACTGCTGGACGTCCTGATGACCGACTGCACGATCGACACCGAGAAGGAAAAATCCTCATGAGGCCGGAAATCAAGCGCGCCCAGCACGTCATACCCATCGGCGCCAGCTCGCCGCTGCGCGCCTGCCGCAACGTGGAGACGGCCCCGCTGGTCGTCGCCGAGGCGCACGGCCAGTACCTGCACGACATCGACGGCACCCGGTACGTCGACTTCATGTACGGGTTCGGGCCGCTGATCCTCGGACACGCGCCGGAGACCGTCAGCTCCGCCATCGCCCGTCAGGCCGCCAACGGCACCCTGTTCGGCACGTACTCCACGCAGGAGACCGAGCTCGCCGAGCGCATCACCGCGACCGCCGAGCACCTGGAGCAGCTGCGCTTCGTGTGCAGCGGCACCGAGGCCGTGATGTCCGCCCTGCGACTGGCCCGCGCCTACACCAAGCGCACCCGCGTCCTGCGCTTCAACGGTGGCTACCACGGCCACTTCGACCTGGTCCAGAACAAGGACGAGGACCGTATGCGCGACGCGGGCCTCGACCCGGACGCCATGCGCTCCAACGTCTTCGCGGAGTACAACGACGCCGAGGGCGTCGAGCGGGCCTTCGCCGATCACGCCGGCGAGATCGCGGCCGTCGTCGTCGAGCCCGTCGCCTGCAACATGTCGCTCGTCCTGCCCGAGGAGGGGTTCCTCGCCGAACTGCGGCGCATCTGCGACCGCGAGGGCGCGCTGCTCATCTTCGACGAGGTCATCACCGGCTTCCGGCTCACCTACGGCCCGGTGAGCAACCTGCTCGGCGTCGCTCCCGACCTCACCGCCTTCGGCAAGATCATCGGTGGTGGCACGCCCGTCGGGGCGTTCGGCGGACGCCGCGACATCATGCGGCTGCTCGACGAGGAGCGGGTCCTGCAGGGCGGCACCCTGGCCGGCAATCCGCTGACCATGGCGGCCGGCCTGGCCACCCTCGACGTCCTGGCACAGCCGGGCTTCTACGAGGAACTGGAGCGCAAGGGCGCCCTCCTTCAGGCCGCCGTGGAGCGCCACCGTGCCGAGAGGGGGCTGGACTTCACCTTCGCCCGGATCGGCAGCGTCTTCGCCTTCCTCTTCGTCCCGCAGGGCTCGCCGCTCCGCGTCAAGGCGGACGTCGCCGCGCAGGCCCACTCGCCGTACACCACGCTGTACGCGGGCATGCGGCAGGCCGGCTACCACCTGGCGCCGGACATCGAGGAGCCGATGTACGTGTCCGCCGAGACGACGGACGAGACGATCGAGGACTTCGCGGCCCGCGCCGTCGACCTCCTCGCCACGGACCCGAACACACCGGTGGCCACCGCGGTCTAGGCCGCGTCCGACCACGCGCGCCGGGCCGGCGTGCGGTGTCCGGCGCGGTGCGCCGCACGGCGGAGGATCTCCCGGGGACGGGTGCGCCCGGGTGATCCGGCACCGCGGTGAGATGCCGTGCCGGGCGCCGACCGCCCGACGGGAACCGCCGGACACGGTCCGGCCCGATCCACGGGTGGTGCTCTTCGGAGCACCGCCCCCGCCGCCCCGCACCGCCGTGCGGCCTCACACCACCGCACGGCACGTGCGGCCCCGGCCCCTGCCGCCCGCATCGCCGGACCTTCGCGCTGCCCGCCCCCTGCCGACGGGACTTCACCATGAACGACGAGGTCAGGAACCTCCCCCTCCTCCCCGCCCAGGAGAGCCTGCTGTTCGCGGAAGCGGCGCACGGCCGACCGGGCACCCACAACCTGGCTCTGGCACTGCGGCTCACCGGGCCGCTCGACCGGGGTGCCCTCGACTCCGCTCTGCGCGCGCTGACCGCGCGGCACGAGGCGCTGCGGGTGAGCTTCACCGAGCACGAGGGTGTACTGCGGCAGACGATCGCCGTCGAGGCGGGCGTCGCCGTCGAGGAGATCGACCTCTCCGCCCCGGACCCGGACGCCCCGGACACCGTCGATCTCGACCGGCACTTCGCCGCGGCACAGGACCGGCCGTTCCCGCTCGACCGGGCGCCGCTGCTGCGGGCCACCGTGTACCGGCTCCGCGAGCGGCAGCACGTACTGCTGCTCGTCACGCACCACAGCGTCGCCGACGGCCACTCCCTGGACGTCCTCGCCCGCGAGTTCGGCACGCTCTACGAGGCGTTCGCCGAGCACCGGCCGAACCCGCTCGCCCCGCCTGCCCTGAGCTACGGCGAGCACGTCGAGGCCACCCTCGTCGGCAACTCCGACCGCCGCCGGGCCCGGGCCCTCGACCACTGGCGCGCCGAACTCGACGGCGCCCCCGCCACCCTCGACCTGCCCATGGCCCGTCCGAGTGGCACCACCCGCCGACAGGCGGCCACGCACCGCCGCGACCTGCCCGGGCCCGTCGTGGCCCGGCTGCGCGAGCTCGCCGGCGAACACCGCGCCAGCCTCTTCGCGGTGCTCGCCGCCGGTGCCTTCGCCGTCCTGGGCCGTTACACGGGGGAGAGCGACCTCGTGCTGGGCGTACCCCTGTCCACCCGTACGCAGCCGGGCTCGGAGAGCGTGGTCGGTCTCACCGTCAACACCATGCCGCTGCGCGTCCGATACGACGCGGACGAGGGCTTCCTGCCACTGCTGCGCCATGTCCAGGGCCGAACCTTCCAGGCCCTGCGTCACCAGAACATGCCCTTCCACGAGCTGGTCCAGGCCCTCAACCCGCCCCGCTCCGCGGACCGTCAACCGGTGTTCCAGCTGGGCCTCAACCACGTGCGGACCGGTCCCGCGGCCACCCCGCGGGCCGGGCTGCTCATCGAGACGATGCCGATCGCCAACGCGACGGCGGCGTTCGAACTGATGCTGACCTTCGTGGAGTCGGACGACGACGCCTGGGTGTACGTCGAGTACGACACGGAGCGCTTCGACGCACCCGCCGTCCACGCCCTCGCCGGCCACTTGGCGAACCTCCTCGCCGAGGTCTCCAGGGACCCCGGCGTCCCGCTCGCCGACATCGAGCTGATGGACGAGGAGGAACGGCGGCGCGTCCTGCACCTGTGGAACGACACCGCGGCGCCCCTCACCGACGACACCGTCGTGTCCCTGTTCGCCCGGCAGGCCGCCCGGCACGGTGACGCCACCGCCGTCGTCTGCGGCCGGGAAAGCCTCGGCTACCGGGACCTGGACCGGCGCTCCGCACGACTGGCGCGCCTGCTCGCCGAACGCGGCGTGGCACAGGGCGCCTTCGTCGGCATAGCGCTGAACCGCTCCGCGGCCACCGTCGTGGCCGTGCTCGCGGTACTCAGAGCGGGCGCCGCCTATGTGCCGTTGGACCCGGCCTACCCCGCGGAACGGCTGGCGTTCATGGTGCGGGACGCGGCCCCCGCCCTGGTGATCACCGAGTCCTCGGCTCTCGCCGGACTGCGGACGGGTCCCGGCGCGCCCCCCGCGCTCCTGCTGGACGACCCCGCCGTGCGGGCCGCCCTCGACGCGTACGACGACACCTTCGAGCGGGAGGTGACTCCCGACCACACGGCGTACGTGATCTACACCTCCGGCTCCACCGGCCGGCCCAAGGGCGTCCGTGTCACCCACCGCGGCGTCACCAACCTCACCGCCTGGGCGGCGGACGCCTTCGGCGACGGGTTGCGGCGGGTGCTCGCCGCGACCTCCCTCAACTTCGACGTCTCCGTGTTCGAGATCCTCGGACCGCTGCTCAACGGCGGCAGCATAGAGATCGTCCGCGACCTCCTGGAGATCGGTGAACGCGGCGGATGGGAGGGCACGCTCGTCAGTGGTGTCCCCTCGGTGCTGGCCCGGCTGATCGCCGACGGCGCCCTCGACCTGCGCGTCGACCACCTCGTCCTCGCGGGCGAGGCGCTGTCCCCACAGGTGGCCGGACGGCTGCGGGCCGCCGTGCCGGGCGCCCGGCTCGTCAACGCCTACGGGCCCACCGAGACCACCGTGTACGCCAGCGCGTCCGTCACCGGCGGCCACGGCACGGGCGCCGAGGAGGACACCCCGCCCATCGGCCGCCCCCTGCGCAACACCCGGCTGTACGTGCTCGACGACCGGATGCGGCCCGTGCCCGTCGGGGTGCCCGGCGAGCTGTACATCGCGGGCGCCGGCCTCGCCCAGGGCTATCTGCACCGCCCCGACCTGACCGAATCCCGCTTCGTGACCGACCCGTTCGGGGCACCCGGCGAGCGCATGTACCGCTCCGGCGACGTGGTGCTGCGCCGCTCCGACGGACAGCTGCGGTACGTCGGACGCTCCGACGACCAGGTCAAGCTGCGCGGCTTCCGCGTGGAGCCCAGCGAGGTGGAGGCGGTTCTCGCCGAGCGGCCCGAGGTGGCGCAGGCGGCCGTCGTGCTCCACGAGGACCCGCACGGCGAACGCCGGCTCGTCGCGTACGTCACTCCCGTGCCCGGCACCACGCCCGACCCGGCACAACTGCGCGCCGCCGCCGCCCGGTTGCTCCCCGAGTACATGGTCCCGGCGGCCGTCGTACCGCTGGACCGGCTGCCGCTCTCGCCCAGCGGCAAACTGGACCGGGACCGGCTGCCCGACCCCGGCTTCGGCACCTCCGCCGGCCGCCCGCCCGCCACCCCCGACGAAATCGCCCTCGCCACCCTGTTCGCCGACGCGCTCGGACTGCCCGACGTGTCGGCCACCGACAGCTTCTTCGACCTCGGCGGCCACTCCCTGATGGCGATCCGGCTCGTGGACCGCATCCGCGCCGAGCTGCGCACCGGACTGACCGTGCGCGACCTCTTCGAGACACCGACCGTCCAGGGGCTGGCCCAACGACTGCGCCCGGACGGGGCCGTACCCGCGCACACACCGCCTGCCGGCGGCCCGGCCGACGACTTCGCGGTCCTCCTTCCGCTGCGCACCCGGGGCAGCAGGCCCCCGCTGTTCTGCTTCCACCCCGGATTCGGGCTCAGCTGGAGCTACGCCGCACTGATGCGCAGGCTCGACCCGGACCAGCCGGTGTACGCGCTACAGGCGCGCGGTGTCGCCTCGGACGAACAACTCCCGAACTCCTACGAGGAGTTGCTCGACGACTATCTGCGGCAGATCCGCGCGGTCCGGCCGCACGGGCCCTACCGGCTGCTCGGCTGGTCCTTCGGCGGTCTGGTCGCCCACTCGCTGGCCGCCCGGTTCCAGGCCGAGGGCGAGCAGGTCGAACTGCTCGCGATGCTGGACACCCTGATGGTCGGCGCCGACGAGGAACTGGAACCGGGGGAGATGCGCCGGCTCATCGAGGCCGAGACCGCCGCCGTACGTGAAGTCGTGCCCGACGCACAGCGGTTGCTGGCCGTCATCGAGAACCTGATCCGGCTGCGCGGCCAGTTCCGTCCCGAACGATTCCGTGGCGACGCGCTGTACTTCACCGCCGCGCACGAACCGGGCCGGTCGGAGTCGGTCAGCGAACCGTGGGAGCCGTACGTCGAGGGCCGGGTGGTGGAACACCGCGTCGCCTGCGCCCATCTGGAGATGATGAACGCCCGCCCCGCCCGCGAGATCGGCAACGCGGTGAGCAAGGCGCTGGACGGGCTCGCCGACGCCACACCGGAGCAGCGCGCTTAGCGCCCGCACCGCGTGAACACTCCCGGGACGCCACCCCCGCACCGCAAGCCCTGAAGACGACGAAGGAACCTCACATGCCCCGTACTGCCCTGGTCCTCGGTGGGAACCGAGGCATCGGCCTGGCCGTGGCGCGCCATCTGGCCGCCCGCGGCGACCGGGTCGCGGTCAGCCACCGTACGGGCGAGCCGCCCGAGCAGCTGTTCGGCGTGCGCTGCGACGTCACCGACGCCGAGGCGGTCACCGCGGCCTGCGCGCGGGTCAAGGAGGAACTGGGCCCGGTGGAGGTACTCGTCGTCAACGCCGGGATCACCCGCGACCGGATGTTCGCCGTCATGACCGCCGAGGACTTCGAGGCGCCGTTGCGCACCAATCTGCTCAGCGCGTTCCACGGGGTCAAACCGGTACTGCGGGGCATGATGCGGGCCCGGTGGGGACGGATCGTCCTGATGTCCTCGACCGTGGCGCTGTCCGGCGCGATGGGCCAGACCAACTACGCCGCCTCCAAGGCCGGACTCATCGGGTTCGCCCGGTCGCTGGCGCTGGAGGTGGCCGCCCACGGCATCACCGTCAACGTCGTCGCTCCCGGCTACACGGACACGGACATGGTCGCGGCCATGCCCGAGGAGCAGCGCGAGAGCCTGCTCGCGACCGTCCCGATGCGCCGGATGGCCACGTCCGACGAGATCGCGGCCGCGGTCGGCTATCTCACCGGTGAGGACGCCGGCTACGTCACCGGCACGGTCCTGCGCATCGACGGCGGCATCGGCATGGGCCACTGACGCGGCCCGCTTCCCCGCACACCACCCGGCGCCCCACCACGCGCGGCGGGACGAACCGACGCACGGAGGGACCGTCAGTGCTCACCCGACCGCCGCAGCCATCGGACACCGGCCCCGGCACACCCGCGGGACAGCTCCCGCGACCGGCCACCGCACCGTCCCCCCGATCCCCTTCGGGGCCGGCCGGCCATCTGCCGGACGACGCCCCTCTCGTCATGTTCCGCCCCACCGCGGACGTCCTGCCGCTCCTCGGCTCGGTCACCCTCGCCCGCTACGAACAGGAGCGCGCCGACCGGCTCTCCGCCGGCGCACGGGAGGACTACCTGGCCGCACACGTCCTGGTCCGGCTGTGCGCGGCGCGTCTCACCGGTGAGCCCCCGGCCACCGTGGTCCTCGGACAGCTCTGCGGCGACTGCGGGGGAGAGGACCACGGCAGGCCCTTCGTCCGAGGCCGTCCCGGCCTGCGGGTCAGCCTCTCGCACGCCCGCGGCGTGGTCGGCGCCGCCGCGGGCCCGGGCCTCGTCGGCGTGGACGTGGAGGACGCCGCGACCGCGCTGTTCGACCCGAGGGTGGCCGCCCGGGTACTGGCGCCCGCCGAACTCGCCGCCGTCCGCGCAGACCCCGACCCCGCACGGGCCTTCCTGCGGCTGTGGGTACGCAAGGAGGCCCTGGTGAAGGTGGGCGTCACGACGCTCGGCGGACTGCGCGGACTCGACCTCACGAACCCCGGCGCGGTGCCGGGCTGGCGGTTTCTCGCATGGAACAGCCCGGACGGCGGGAGCACCGCCGCCGCCGTCGCCCGCACCACGCCCGTCGCCGACGGCGCCGACGACCTCAGCCCGTCTCGTTTCCCTTACCGAGGAGAGCAGCAGACATGACCGCGAACCAGTCCGTCGCACCCGTCAGGACCCGCACGGCGACCCCGCGCCGGCTCCTGATGTGTCCCCCCGACCACTTCGACGTCACCTACTCCATCAATCCGTGGATGCACCCCGGCAAACCCGTGGACGGCGCTCTCGCGCTGCGTCAGTGGGAGGGGCTGCGCGCCCTGTACCGGGAGCTGGGTCACACGGTGCTGGAGATCGCCCCCGTCCCCGGGCTGCCGGACATGGTCTTCGCCGCCAACGGCGCGACCGTCGTCGACGGCAAGGTGTTCGGCGCCCGCTTCCGCCACGTCGAGCGCACCGCGGAGGGTCCCGCCTACCTGGAGTGGTTCCAGCGCCAGGGGTTCGAGGAGCTGTACTGGCCCGAGTACATCAACGAGGGCGAGGGCGACTACCTGGTGGTCGGCCGCCGACTGCTCGCGGGCACGGGCTTCCGCACCGACCAGCGCTCGCACTTCGAGGCCCAGGAGTTCTTCGGGCTGCCCGTCACCAGCCTCCAGCTGGTGAACTCCTCGTACTACCACCTGGACACCGCGCTCGCGGTGCTCTCGGCCGACGAAGTCGCCTACCACCCCGCGGCGTTCACCGAGGGCAGCCAGGCGGTGCTGCGCGAGATGTTCCCGGACGCGATCCTCGCGAGTGCCGAGGACGCGGCGGTCTTCGGCCTGAACATGCTCTGCGACGGGCGGCACGTGCTGCTGCCGGAGGCGGCCACGGGGCTGCGACGGCAGCTCGCCGAGCGCGGTTTCGAGCCGATCGGAGTGGACCTCACCGAGCTCCTCAAGGCCGGCGGCAGCGTGAAGTGCTGCACGCTCGAACTGCGGGGCTGACACCGATGAACAGTCACATCATCGAGCGGTACGAGCAGACCGCCGTCAACTGCCTGACCGGCAGCTACTCCGTCCTCGCCGGCATCGCCGGCCGCCCGGTCGAGGAGCAGGCCGTCTTCGAACGCGGCGACGGCTACCTGTTCCAGGCGGGCCTGGACGAGTCCGGGTACCCGGAGTACATCTTCCCGGTGGAAGAGGCCGGCGCACTCGGCATGACCCGGTCGGCCTTCACCGTGCACAAGGAACCCGTCGACTTCGACGCGACGGGCCCACAGCTCGCCGCGCTCCTGAAGCGGTACCGGGCGGTCGTCGTCTGGGTCAACACGGCCCACCTCAACTACGCCGACGTGTACCGCGACAACGCCCCTTATCTGCACGCGGTCGTCGTCGACACGATCGCCGACGACCACGGCCACGTCGAGGTCCACGACTCGCTCGTCGTCGACCTGAAGCCGTTCAGCTGCCGGGCCGTGGTGACCCTCGACGACCTGATCCGGTCGGCGGGGGACCGGATCAGGAGCGAGGCGCACGACGCCATGGGCTTCTTCTACGCCATATCCGACGACGCCACCGCGCCCCCCGGCGAAGGCCGCCCGGACGAAGCGGTGTTGAGCGGCGCGCTGCCCCGTCAGGCGGAGCGGTTCTTCGCGGAGGACCGCTTCCGGGAGGCCATCCGCCGCTACCAGGCACTGTGCGAGGAGTGCTTCGCCGGCCCACCCGAGCGCGCCACCCGCGGTGCCCGCCGCCTGTTCCACCACGCCTCGGTCCTCTACGCGGTGCCCAGCCTGAAACTGATGGCCGACTCCCTGCGCGCCGCGGGCGCTTCGCCGAGCAGCCTCGCCCTGCACGAGGAGGCCATGCGGCACTGGGAGGCGATGGGCGTCCTCGCGCTGCGCTACGAAGCGACGACCGCTCCGTCGGTGCTGAGCCGGATGACCCGGCGATTCGGTCTGCTGGACGAGGTGACCGTGAAGCTGTGGGAGTCCGTCGCGGCGGACACCGGGTCGCGCGGCGAGCCAGCGGTCCCTTCGACACGGGCCGCCGGGCAGCGGACGGCGACGACCGGAACCGCGCCGGGCGTGGGACTTCCTCCCGGACAGGGACTCCGTCAGTAGGAGTCCCGCAGCTCCCGCAGGATCTCCTTCGTACGGGGGACGGAGGCCGCCTGGGCCGACATGTGGTCCAGGACCTCCAGATGCGTGGCCACCTCGCGCCGCGAGTCGAGATAGACGGCGCCCGTCAGGTACTCGCTGTAGACCATGTCGGGCAGTTCCGGCTCCGCGAAGCGGAACAGCGCGAAGGACGTGTACGTCCCCGGATGGGGACCGCTCGCGTACTCGGCGACCTGGAGCGAGATGTCGTCGCTCTCCAACTCCCGCAGAAGCCGGTCCATCTGGTTGCGCATCACCTCGCCGCGGATGCTCACGGGCCGCCGCAACGCCGTCTCGTCCATGATCACCCAGAGGTGGGGCCGGTTCTCCCGCCCGAGCAGCAGCTGCTGCCGCGTCATGCGCAGCGTGACATGCCGCTCGATGGCCTCCGGACCGGTCTGCCCGACCGTCCCCGCCTCCAGCACGGCCCGCGCGTACTCCTCGGTCTGCAACAGGCCGGGCACGAAGTGCGGCTCGTACGAGCGGATCATGCGGGCGGCGCCCTCCAGACTGACGTGCATGCTGAACCAGTCCGGCAGCACGTCGTGGAAGCGCTGCCACCACCCCGGCCGGTTCGCCTCCTCGGCCAGCGCGACGAAGGCGGCGACCTCGGCGTCGGCCACTCCGTACGTCGTCAACAGCACCTGAAGATAGGGGATCTTGAGGGCGACCTCGGCCATCTCCATGCGCCGCACGGTGGCCGGAGCCACGCGCAGAACCTGCGCGGCCTCCTCCCGGCGCAGGCCGGTGGCCTCCCGCAACTCCTGAAGCCGCCGCCCGAGCACCACTTGCCCCACGGTGGGCGCAGCCCGCCGCTCACTCACGCCACGCCCTCCCCACGCGCCGAAGCCCCCCGAGCACTCTGTCATGTGGCCCCGGGACCTTCACGGGGTCCGACAGGACGGAAATGACTCAAACGGATCGTTGACCATTCGTCAAGACGCAAGTGACTGGAGGTATTTGACCGTCGCGGGATCGGCGGGCAGGAACGTCTCGATGGCCAGCTCGGAGACCGTCACGTCCATCGGGGTGTTGAAGGTGGAGATGGACGACACGAACGACAGGATCCGCCCGTCGTGCTCGATCCGCAGCGGCAGCGCGAAGTGGGCAACCGGTTCGGTGGCCTCGGTGCCCGCCGGCTCCGGATCCGAGGGCGGTACGGGGTACGCGGCCACCTCCTCGTACAGCGCGCGCAGCGGCTCGGAACGCCGCAGGGCGATCTGGCGCTCCATCTGCGCAAGCAGGTGATCCCGCCATTCCCGGAGGTTGCGGATGCGCGGGGCCAGGCCCTCGGGGTGCAGGGTCAGCCGCATCACGTTCAGCGGCGGCGCGAGCAGCGACTCGGGGAGGCCGTCGAGGAACATGGCGACGCCCCGGTTCGCGGCGAGCACGGTGTACGTGGCGTCGACCACCAGCGCCGGGTAGGGCTCGTAGCCCTGGATCAGCCGTTCCACGCCCTGACGCACCGCGTCCATCGCCGGGGCGTCCAAGGGGGTTTCCGGGTAGTGCGGGGCGTAACCGGCCGCCAGCAGCAGCGCGTTGCGTTCGCGTACCGGCACATCGAGGTGTTCGGCCAGCCGCAGCACCATCTCCTCGCTCGGACGGGAGCGTCCCGTCTCGATGAAGCTGATGTGCCGGGCGGAGGATTCGGCCCGCAGTGCCAGCTCCAGTTGGCTGACCCGGCGCTGCTCCCGCCAGCCGCGCAGCAGCGGGCCGACACCTTTGCCGGTGTGCGGAGTTGGGGACGGGTGGGGACCGGACGTGACCATGGGCATACGGCGACCGTAGTCGAGGAGGCGCCGGACGG
Organism: Streptomyces sp. NPDC059668; assembly: GCF_042734135.1. Lineage (NCBI taxonomy): Bacteria > Bacillati > Actinomycetota > Actinomycetes > Kitasatosporales > Streptomycetaceae > Streptomyces > Streptomyces sp. NPDC059668. The sequence continues at coordinate 50,033 of NZ_JBHWEL010000005.1, forward strand.
GGGCCGCCGCCGCGGGGGATGTCCGGGCGGAACGAGGTGTTGAGCCGGGGTCGCCCGGGAACGTCGTGCGGTTTCTCGCCCCCGCCGCCGTTACCCGTCACCCTCCCTTCCTGTGCTGCCGGTCGAGGAAGCCGGTGATCAGCCGCTGCCGCACCTCGGGGCGTTCGGCCAGGGGCAGGTGGCCCGTGCGGATCTCCACGAGCCGGCCGGCTGCGGCCCGGGCCGCCTCGCCACCTCGGGCGGCGAGGCGGCGGCACAGGAGTTCGGGACACACGGAGGTTCAGGGAAGGAGAACGGCCTTGCCCTTGTTGCGGCGGGCCTCGATGTCCCGGTGGGCGGCGGCGGCCTGGTCCAGCGGGTACGTACGCCACACGGGCAGGTCGAGTTCGCCGGCCGCGGCCAGCTGAACCAGCTCGACCAGCTGCGGCAGGGAGTCCTCGGCCTGGTCGACGCTGCCGGCGCTGAAGCGGACTCCGTGCTCGGCGGCCGACATGTCCGCGATGGTGAGCACACGCGCGCTGTCGCCGGTCAGGGCGACCGAGTCGGCGAGGACACCGGCGCCGGACGCGTCGAGGACGAGGTCGACTCCCTCGGGGGCCGCGGCCTTCACCCGCTCCGCCCAGCCGTCGCCGTAACGGACCGCGCGGGCGCCCAGCGCGGTGAGGCGCTCGACGTCGTGCTCGCCGACGGTTCCGACGACGGTGATGCCGCGGGCGACGGCCAGTTGTACGGCGATGGTGCCCACACTGCCCCCGGCGCCGTGGACGAGCAGGGTCTGGCCGGCCCGCGCGTCCAGCTGCCGCAGGACACGGGACGCGGTCTCGCCGACCGTGACCAGCGACGCGGCGACCTCCCAGGACAGGGCCGGGGGCTTGGCCACCGGCCGTACCAGCAGGGCGTACTCGGCGTAGCTGCCGCCGACGGCGAATCCGAGGACCTCGTCCCCGACGGCCGCACCGGCTCCCTCGCCGACGGCGTCGACGACACCGGCCGCGTCCAGGCCCGGGACCACGGGGAAGCGTGCCGGCACGGCCTGTGCCATCAGCCCGGACCGGACCTTGAGGTCCAGGGGGTTCACGGAGGCGGCCCGCACCCGGATCCGGACCTGGCCGGGCGCGGGCTCCGGCGGGGTGACCTGTGACGGCCGCAGCACCTCGGGCGTGCCGTACTCGGAGAAGGCCATTGCTTTAGACATCGAAATCTCCTGGGGAGGTGTGAGAAGGAAGGGAGGGAGGCGACCGCACGTGCTGTGACGAGGTGTGCGGCTGCCTCGGCGCGGCCGGCGCGGCCGGCTCTCAGGCGGTGAGGGTCGGGTAATCGGTGTAGCCGCGGTGGTCGCCGCCGTAGAAGGTGGCCTGGTCGGGGTCGTTGAACGGGCCGCCGGAGGCGAGGCGCCGGGGCAGGTCGGGGTTGGCCAGGAACAGCGCCCCGTAGGCCACCATGTCCGCGCTCCCGTCCTCGATCAGCCCCAGCGCGCCGGGGCCGGTGACGTCGGGGTGGGTGAAGGGGTTGAGCACGAACGTGCCGGGCCAGACCTTGCGCAGCCGCGGGGTCAGCTCGCGGTTCGGCCCCTCCATCAGGTGCAGGTAGGCCAGGTCCAGGCCGGCGAGCCGGTCCAGCAGGGCGATGTAGACCTCGTCCGGGGTGTCCTCGGAGATGTCGTTGAACCGGTTCCCGGGCGAGATCCGCAGCCCCACCCGGTCGCTGCCGATCGCCTCGGTCACGGCGGTGACGACCTCGACGGCGAAGCGGATCCGGCCCTCGACGGTGCCGCCCCACTCGTCGGTGCGGCGGTTGGTGTTGGGCGCGAGGAACTGGTGGATCAGATAGCCGTTGGCACCGTGCACCTCCACGCCGTCGAACCCGGCCTCGACCGCGTTGCGGGCGGCGTCGGCGAAGTCGGCGACGGTCTGCCGGATCTCCGCCGCGCTCAGCTCCTTCGGTGTCACGAACTCCTTCGGCCCCTCATGGGTGTAGACGCGTCCCTCGGCGGCCACGGCCGACGGCCCCACCGGCACCGCCCCGTCGGGCAGCAGGCTCGGGTGACCGACCCGGCCGGTGTGCATCAACTGCGCGAAGATCGCACCGCCCTCGCGGTGCACGGCGTCGGTCACCGCCCGCCACGCCCGCACCTGCCCGGGCGTGTGCAGACCGGGGGTGTCGGGGTAGCCCTGGCCGACCGGCGAGGGCTGGATGCCCTCCGTGACGATCAGCCCGGCGGTGGCGCGCTGCGCGTAGTACGTCGCCATCAGCTCGGTCGGCTCGGCGCCGTAGGCACGGCTGCGGGTCATCGGGGCCATCACGAGGCGGTTGGCCAGGCGCTTGCCGCCCAGGGCGATCGGATCGAAAGCAGTGGTCATGGGCCTTCTCCTGCGGTGAGTAATGCTCCGCGGCCGGGCTCTCACGAGCCCGCACCAGCAGATGCCTGTCCGAACAAGTAAATCACCTGTCCGAACAGGTAACTGCCTCGAATCCATTCCCGCTCGCCCATGTGAAGCACGCGACACCTTGCTACCTGCCGGTAAATGTCCTGGTCGCGGCGTAGATGTCACCAAGGATCGCGTGGAGAGGTAGGCTTATGCTGCCCAAGCAGGAAAGTGGAGGTTCCGATGACGCAGTCCACGCCGGAAACCGGGGAGGGTCTCGCGGGGGCGGGGCAGGAGGTCACCGTCCCGGTACCCGCCGCGGCCGGCGCCGGCCCGGTCAGTCACGCGATCTTCCGCCTGGCCCGTCTGCACCGCATGTTCGCCGGACAGCTGCTGCGCCGGATCGGCCTGCATCCGGGCCAGGAGCTGGTGATGATGCACCTGTGGGAGCTCGGTCCCCAGAGGCAGGCCGACCTCGTACGGCTGATGGACTCCGACGCGGCCACCATGACCCGCACCGTCCGGCGCCTGGAGGAGGCCGGGTTCGTCCGCCGCCGCCCCTCGCCCACCGACAGACGCGCCTCGCTCATCGAACCCACGGCGGCCAGCCGTGCGCTGCGCCGCGAGGTCGAACAGGTCTGGAGCCACCTGGAGGACCTCTCCACGGCGGGCCTCTCCGCCGACGAGCGAACGGCCGCCCTGCACACCCTCGAACGCCTGGAACACAACCTCGTCCAGGCCGCCGCCGGTCCCGACGGGGCGTGCGAGAAGAATCAGCACACCGACGACCCGGGTGGCAGCAATGCCCCGGCGAGCAATGCCCCGGCGAGCAAGGGCAACTGATCACCCGTCAGCGACTGTCCGTCCTGTCGTCGGGACCCCGGATTCCCGCCGTCGCACGGTCCCTGGCCGGCTGCTTCCCGCCCGGCCCGCCGCTCGACGCCACGCCCGCCCCCACGCGTTGACAGGTCACCCGCACGGCGCGTGCGACCCGCGGCGTACCCGACGAGAGTGGAACGGTTCGGTGTCCGTACGCGTCGTCCCTCTCCGGGACACGGAGGCCGTGTCCCGGAGAGGGGAGACCGGGTGCGGACCGAAGACTTCGCCAAGTGGACAAGGCGGTTCGAGGACGAGCGCGAGCGCAGGCGCGCCCAGGGCGATCCGGACTGGGGGCAGGGTGCGACGCTGCATCCGGCGGTGTGGGCCGGCGTCCAGCGCTTCCAGGTCGGCGAGGACGGTGACGGCGCCAACCTCGTCGGCAAAGCGGACCAGGCCGGCGACGCCGACTACGCACAGGCGGTCCGCCTCTTCGTCGCCGAGGAACAGAACCACGCCCGTCTCCTCGCCCGGTTGCTGGCCGCGGGAGGCGTACCGACGTTGACCGGGCACTGGAGCGACGCGGTGTTCGTACGGCTGCGGCGGCTCATGGGTCTGCGCATGGAACTGCTGGTGCTGATGATCGCGGAAGTGGTGGCGCTGCGCTATTACCGGGCCTTGCGCGACGGCACCGACGACCCGCTCACCGTGGAGGTGGCGGGACGGATCCTGTCCGACGAGCAGCGCCACGTCCCGTTCCACTGCGAGCGACTGCACGCCTCCCTGGCGGAGCTGCCTCGCGCGACGCGCCGCCCGGTCATGGCCCTGTGGCGGCTCCTCCTGCTGGCGGTCACCCTCGTCGTCGCCGCCGACCACGGTCCGGCACTGGCCCGACTCGACATCGGGCGCCTGCGGTTCGTGGCCGATGTCATGGCCTCGTCCCATGCGGTGGTCTCCGCGGTGCTGGTGCCCAGCCCGGACGCGTGGATGAGCGCAGGCTGACGACAGACGGTGCCTTGCTGCCCGCAGTGCCTTTCAGGCTGCGAGCGGCGGCACCGTGCGCCCTCCTCACGGGGGCGCTGGAAGACGCTGTCCACAGGTCAGCAGGCCGTGAACCGCTCGCACGCGAAGATCCGCGCATGCGTCGGACAGCCCATGGCCACCCTCAAGACCCGGCGACTCCTCTACGAGCTCCGCTGCTCCAGCGTGGCGAGCGCGAGGCCGATCCGCCCGCGATCGCGCACAGCCGGGCTCGCCTCTCGGCACCGATGACACAAGTGTCGCGCGGTCGCTGATCGCCCTTGGAAGGCCTTCCGGTGTTGCCGAGACGCGACTTACTCTTGATTGCCATGTACTTTGTGTTGCAAAGTTAGATCTGGTGGGCGATCAACTGGATGTGCGCGCAAGGGCGTTGCCACGCGCCGGCCGCAAGGGGGACAGATGGGGACATCAGCGCCGGGCAACGCGGGATCGGAACCCAGGACGGCCGCGGCCGCCTTGTTGACTTCGACGGAAGGCCTCCGGGTGAGGACCATCGCGCAGACCAAAGGAGCATGGACTCCTCTCCTTGGCTTCGGGCTCCTTGCGCTGGCGGCCGTTCCGATAGCCCGGTACGCCTTCAACTTCGGAGCCCACGGGCGTTCGATCGGCTCCTATCCGGCCTTTGCCTACGCCGAACTGACCGGCCTGTGTGTCGTCCACGAACCAGGAACACCGTGTTTGAAAGGCGAGTTCGACGGAGCCGTCCTGCGCTTCGCGGCATGGGGCGTGTGGTTCGCGCTCCTCCCCGTGGCATGGTTCGCCCTCGCCCGCTGGTATCGCCTGCGCGGCGAGGTCAGGGGCGTCGTCCCCCGACGTGGCATGTGGGTCCGGGTGAGTGCCGCGTCCGCCATTGTGATCACGACAGCTCTGATGTCGCTCCTGTTCGGCAAGGACCAGTCGTGGGAGGCCGTGCTGCTGGAGAACAGCTACGCCTCCCCCTGGTACGTGGTCGGCATCGGACTTGTCGCCGTCGGAATTGCCGAACGCAGCTGGATCGCCGCGGCGGCCGGCACCGCTCACGCCCTGCTGCTCACGGGCTATCTGGGAGCCTCCTGGGGCAGTGGATGGCTTCCCTGGCGGCACCCAGCCCACCCCGGCTGGGCCGACGGGCCGCAGGTCAAGGCCCTGCTGCTCGCTGCCGTCCTGCTCCTCGCCGGTCTGTACGAGTGGACAGCGGTCCGCCGCTGCGGTGCGCCCGGTGACGCGGTCGCGGGTACGGTCGTCCCATGAGCGTCGAAGACTCGACCGCTACGCAGGACGACCAAGAGGAACCGCATCCGACCCAGACGCTCGACGACACCGTCCACCAACGCGTGCGGCTCGGTATCCTCACCGTTGCCCGCGAAGTCGAGCGGGTCGAGTTCGGCTTCCTCAAGAAGCAACTGGCCGTCACCGACGGAAATCTCTCCCGGCACCTGAAGGTGCTGGAGGAGTGCGGATTGATCACCGTGGAGAAGGGGTACGTCGGTCGTCGCCCCCGAACGTGGGTAGCCCTCACCCGCGAGGGTTCGCAGGCACTGGACGCCGAACTCCGCGCCCTACGCGCACTCGTGCTCCGCCTTGAGGCTCCTCTCCCCATACCCGGCACCCTCGACGAGTGATCCCCCAGCAGTTGGATCGAGTGGCTCTCAAACGGCTCTCGCGCCCCTACCGGTACGGCGCGTGTGATCGCTCAAGGCTGCCTGTGCACAACATCGTTGATGTCAGCTGGTCATGTCAGGTTGGATGGTCCGATGGAGCGTATCGAGGCGGAACTGTTCACAGAGGGTGGCAACGACGCCGTGGTTCGTATGCCCGGCAGGCGGTTCCCCGGGGTCCTGGTGCAGGGCGACTCACTCCACATCCTCCGCGGCGACGTGGCCGCGGTGGTGGAGGCAAGCGACCGAGGCGACCTGGATGAAGCTCGGGAGTCCGCCCGCCTTCTTCTGGCGAACCTGGATGCGCTGCTGGCCCGGTACGAGGCTGCGTTGGCCGAGCACGAGATTCCGCGGCCGTACTGAGCTTCCGGGCCGTCAGCTCGGGAAGCTGCGGTCATTTGACGGCGGCCTGGGCGCTGACCTGGATGAACAGGTTAGGTGCCGCCTCGTCGGAGGCGCCGGCTTTCACCGTGATTCCCCGTTGTCCCCCGTTCGGTCCGGTGAGCTTGTGGTGCGGGGATGAACGGAACACAGTCGAGGGGGCCGGGTTCGCAGGGTGGGTTGTCAGTGGCCACGACTATGGTCTTGGACGCGCGGTCGGCTTCCGAGGTGTCCAGCTCTGTAGAGCAGCTGCATCCCCGGTCCTGTCTGGGGGCGGCCCGGGGCAACCCGGGACCTAACCGACGGTCGGGCTTCGTCGATGGCCAAGAGAGACCTGTCAGCGCCGGCCGCGCACCAATCAGCGCCACGCGTCGACCACATGCGCACGCTTTCCAACTGGGTTGGTGGTGTGCGTCGTTCGGGGGCGTTCGCCTGGGTTCATGGGCGGTTGGCTGCAGGTGCCGGGACGGTTCCGAGTCTTGCCTGAACGGCCGTGAACAGGGCCGCATGAGATGGGAACTGAGACGGCCGGGGCCGCAGGGTTGAGGCGCCCGACCTGCCAATTTGCTGGTCTGACACCTTCGTCCATACGAGGATGCTGCCGTGCGCCGCGCAGACGAAGAGGAAGAGTCGCTCAAGTTGATTCGCCGTTACGTCACGCCCGACCGGCGGTACCTCAAACTTGGCGGCAGCCTTCTCGGGATGAGCGGACGCGACCGGACCAATTTCCTCCGCAAGCTGGGCCGTGCGGCCGGGGAGATCAGTCCTCGTGAACTGGACACGCTGCTCGATGGAGGGTGGCGCGAGCGCAAGACGGCAGCCTGGCTCGTCGCCGTGGCCGGCAGATCCGCGTTCCGGGATCGTCTCGGTGAATTCCTGCTCGCCAGTGAAGGGCCCTATGCGGGGCAGGCGTACTGCGTCGCTCTGGCCATCTTCGGCACCAGGGCTGACGCTGACTTCCTGGTCGCTTACCTCGACCGCTACCTGCGGCACCCCGACCTCTGCTACGACCAGACAGCCGCCCTCGGCGCGCTTCTGCTGCTCGACGCCAAGCTCGGTGCTGACAACACGGCCCGGTTCCTCGCGCCTCACGGACTCTGGCAGCAGTGGATCGACGGGCCGCCCAGCAAAGACCGCGAGGCACCCGGCAGCTACCGACAATTCATTGGCGATCTCTGCGCTTTCGCCGATGAGGCTGCCGAGCACTGCCCCGGCAGGCTGACATGAGCCCTCCGCTGAGGTGATCACCACCATCGCCCGGCGCGTTGTGACCTCACCTTGCGAAGTTCTTGTGCTTGTCCCTTCGTTGCCTTCGCGACTTGGAGGAGAGGCCTCTCCGACTGGCCGGTCGCCGGCGCCTTTCCGCTTTGCGTCACGGGCGGGACCTCCTCGGAACGACAGCTCCAGCTCCCGGGCAAGCTACCTTTCGCCGGCCAGTTTGCTGCGGCCGTAGGCGTTGACCGGGCCGGTCGTCCCGCAGCTCGAACCGATCGCAATGGGGATACCTGTCCCCGAGGGTTTCTTCTTGCCTTGGGACCAATCAGTGTGCAGCTCCGACGCTGCTGACCCAGACACCGAAGGGCGTGATCTCCGGCTCGGTCTCCTCCGGGAAACTCTGCACGTCGTCGAGGTCCGACCAAGCGATGCAGCCTGGCTCGCTGTCGGCCAGAAATCCCGCGACGACCGGACCCAGATCGTCGGAAGGCACATAGGCCCCATTGAACGGCAACGCGTCCGGGGGCACAGAACCGGTCGAGCACCGAAGCTGCCCTGCCTGTTGGTCGTGCCACACGTAGAACGTCGCCACTCCGGGAAAATCCATATCGCGAATGCGTTCCCGGATGGCGGCAGCAGTCCGTTCGAAGGCTGCCACGACCTCGGCGACCGACAGCGAACTTCTGTCCTCGTCCGTCGCACCCAGCGACCAGGTGTTGGTCTCCCACTCCACCCTTCGGTCAGCCGGCTCCAACACCAAGGGTTCGTCCGCTACTTCGTCGATCCGGGTCAACAGCACCACAGCAGTATCCCTGTACAGCTCGACCCGAGAACCACGGAGAGAAACACCGTCCTGGTGCGTCGTCGACCCGAGCAGGCCGCGGCCTGGCAGGCTCTGACGGGGGCCCCGGGACCTCAACTTGGGAACCGTGCGTCATGGGCGAGCAGTGCTCGGTACCGCCTATCGCTTCTGCGCGCGGTAGCGCTTCATCAGCGTGGTGATCCGCCCTAGGTCTGCCTGACCATTGAGCTCGGTCAGGAGATCGTCAGGGCACAACTCGTAGAGATCGCCCCACCATCGGCGACCTCGGTTGTCCCAGATGCGGTAGCCACCTGGCACCCCTCTGGCAACGTAACGTCTCCTGCTCACTGTCCCCTGCTCCCCGCGCAATTCGTACTGTTCTTCCTACTCGTCCCTGGCGCAGACCATACGGAGGCTGGGGCTGTCCGGCCAGGGAGGGCACGGGTTGCCGCTGGCCATCGCTTCGGGAGTTCGATCGATGGGGTGTTACTGCTTGCCGCGGCAAAGGCTGCGGCGCCGCCGCGGACCGCAGGGGACCGTGGTCGTGCGCCACCACGGACGGGGGGACAGGCCCCCAGGGCGGCACCACCGGCATCCTCACAGTCAGGGGGACGTCAGGCAGGCCGAGGCACGATGCTCACCGCGCGGTAGTCGTACCCGTCCTGCTGGAAGCCAGGAGCTTCCCAGGTGAGGTCAACCTGCTGTCCGGGCGACAGCGTGCGGAAGCCGGTCAGCTGGATGTCGGAGTAGTGGCCGAAGCAGCCGCCGGGGGTCTCGGGGGAGTCGAGCACGCCCCACCCCTCCTCGTCGTTCCACTCGCGGACTGTCGCAGTCACCATGGGCGGCAGCCTACGGGTTTCGTCTGCGCGGGCGCACGTGGTGCCTCAGGGCGGGAAGCTGCGATCATGTGCGGCTGGTTGGTTCGTCGACCGGGGCGAGCGGTCATGCCGCGGCACTGTCGGCCGCGGTGGCTTTCACCGTGATTCCCCGCTGTTCCCCGCCGGGACTGGTGCGGTAGTGGTGCGGGTGACCGTCGAGTGTCGTGCCGTCGTCATAGCTCGTCGCCACGGATTCCGGCGCAACCGCCTACGGAAGGGCCGCGTCGGCGCAGGATCATGGTTGGCGTCGTGCCAGAGCTGACGCAGGTGCCTGAACTCGTGGGCTCGCCCCGTATCTGAATCCTGCGCCGTCTCCTCCCAGAAGCGGTCGAATGGCGGTGGAAGGTTGGAGTGCGCACAGCAGTTCAGGGGCTGCGGGCTCGTGCGTCCGGTGGTCGTCGTTGGTCGCCATCGGCCACCGTTGAGCGGCCTCGGACGGCCGCAGGGACGGCCCAGGACTCGCCTGTGACGAGGACACAGAGGTGGCCTACTGCACGTCTCCGGAGGCCAACATGATGAAGCGCTCCAACGAACGTACGGCTTCGTCGTCCCTGGCGCGGAGCTGCTCGGCGCTTACGGCTCGATGCATGGCGGCAGCGGCTTCCAGCGCGCCGCGAGACGATTCGATCAGCGCTGGGTCACTGGTGACGAGTTGAACTTGGATGCCGACATGGTGCGCGATTCCCCTGGCCCGATAAGCCTCTAGGACTGCCTCGGATCCCCCGTTATCAGGGCTCCCGTGATCGCTGTGCCATCGCCTGTACTGGCATCTCCTGAACTCGGTCACAGCTCCGGCGAACTCGCTGTAGACCGCCATGCGCTCTGACCTCACCTCCCTCTGATGAGCAAGATTCTCCGCTTGCTTCGAAGACTTGAGTTGAAAGAGGTACGTCGCGGCTGAACCGAGCAGCGCGCCCAGCACTGCAACGAGAACTGGTACGGCACTGTCCATGAAGCCAGAACACCACCACGCGTCGCGTCGTTGGAAGAGCCGGGCCTGCAACGGCGCCCCGATACCAAGCCAGGGCTGGCACTACACACTCAGCTTGGGAAGCTTGGGTTCTCGGCGGGAGGCTGCTTGGCCGACCTGCGGCGGAGCGGGCGCGGAGCCTGGCTGATCGGTGGCCTGGTCCCCGCCGTTCTCCGTTGTCGCCCGCCCGATTTGGCATGGATGTGGCACGCGCGACCTTGGGGCGGTGTGTCTCTCACCTGCTGCCATGGTTCGTAGGTGTGCCGTGCGTGTATCGGTCAGAAGGGAGGTTCGAGATCGCCGCGGCCATCGCTGTGCGGCCGCCGGTACTCGGCCTCCTCCGAAAGAGGCTCCGAGCCGGGCGGATTGTGGCCCCATGCTTCGAGGGCCCTCCACGCGAGGCGACGGTTGGGGTCGTTGCTGCTGGTGTCCAGGATGCGGCGTGCGTGCACGGCGAGGTGATCACGGTGCCCGGCGAGCGCGGGGTGTTCGGCGAGGACGAGCGCGGCGATGACGGCGGCTTCCCGCACATCCGCGTGGCTGTCATGCAGGAAGGGCGCGACGGCCCTGTAGAGCATCGGCCGCAGCTCCCGGAAGGCTGCCACGGTGGTGCCCGGGGAGAGGAAGCCGGGGAAGTACTCCTCGTTGCGGGCGACGATCTCGTCGGAGGCGTCCTGAAACGTGGAAGCCAGCCAGCCCAACAACGCCGCGCGGATGGGGATGTCGCGAAAGGGCCGTCGCGTCAGGGCCGCCGGGTGGGTGAGGATGCCGGCGACGTACATGACGGCGGGGGCGGTGGCTTCGTAAATGGTGTTCTGGTGGCCGACCAGCTCACCCAGCTCACACAAGGTGGTGACCTGAACCTTGGGATCGGGCTCCAAGAGTTGCGTCAGAACCTTGGGAAGACCCTCACCGGACCCGAAAGCCGTCTGGAGCGAACCCCAGTCGGTCTCCGCCAGGACAACCTGGTAGGGCGGCAAGGCAGGCTCGAGGGGCGCCCCGGCATGGGAACGACTGTGGATCACGGGCCAAACCTAGACCAGACTTCTGACACCATCCCCCTCCACACCAGTCACTCGGTCTGCGGTCCTGCCGCGTGGCGACCCGAAAGCAGGTGAGGGCCCAGAGACGGCTCCAGCACAGCGACAAGCCCCCTACCGACGGAAAACCCGCGGGTAAGGGGCTTGATCAGTGCGTGCTACTTCTTCTTGGCCTGGGTCTTATCGGGGATCTCGAGACCCTGGAACTTTGCAGGTCAGGGCGCTGATCAGCCATGACTCAGAGGTCGTCATTGGTCGTTGTCGCCGCACGTTGAGGCAGAGCTGTTCACTGACGGCGGGAACGATGCTGTGGTCTGCCTGCCCGGCCGCCGCTTCCCCGCACTGCTGACCCGCTACTCCACGGCGTTGGAAGAGCACCAGATTCAGCGGCCGTACTGAGTGGCGGGACCCTCAGCTCGCACCGTTCGCCCGCGTTCACGGGCGGTTGACCGCCGAGGGCGGGAGGGCTGCCGGGCTCGTCTGAACGGCCCTCAACCCGGCTGGATGAGAAACTGAGACGGACGTGGCTCTTCTGGCGGGGTGGGATGACCTATCCGAGGAGGCGCTACCTCACCCGTTGGCAGCCGCGGTACCAGGAACTCGGATAGTGCTTGATCGCACGCCGGGTGTTCGGGCCGTAGACGCCGTCATCCTGGGTCCCGGCCTGGCGCTGCGCGTACTTCAGAGCATCCCTGGTGGCTCGGCCGAAGACGCCATCGGCGACGATGGTTGACCCATAGCACTTTCGAAGCGTGCGTTGTAGGGCCCGGACGCCCTCGCCGGTGTTCCCGACAAAGAGCAGACAGTCCACTCCCGACCCTGCGGCCGGCACGATCGCGCGCTGGTAGTTTTTGGCGTGGTCGCACGTTCCTGCAGCGTTTGCCGTGGTGGCGCCCACAACGATGACGCCGCCAAAGGTACTGACGAGGAGCGCGAGCGCGGTAGCAGACCGAGCGATCTTGTTCGGCATATTGGCCCCCTTGTTTGAGACCTCTAATCCAATCGGATAAGCCAGGTCAGCACAGAGTGCGAAGCCAGGCGCTCGGTTCGTACAGGCGGCGCCCGAAGCAGAGGCTCAGAGCAGATCCTGCAAGTGCGCTCCACCTGCCATGCAATCTCCAGGCTGCCTGGTACCTCTTTCGCACCAACTGCGTTTCGTGCAAGCACCGGAGGTATGGGACCCAAGCTTTGGAAGCTGGGGCGCTCTACGCTCAGTTGGTGGGCTGGACCGGGCGAACGGCTGATGCGCGGACTTGGAGTCTCGGTTGCCCTCACCGTCGGTCCCCGCTGTTTCCCGCTCGATCCGGTGCGCCTGTGGTGCGGAGTCGTGTGATGCTCAGCGGTTCGCCTTCCTGAGTTCCTGGACGCGGAGCCCCGTGGTCAGGCCGGCCTCACCGCCCCTGCGCTGTCAGGGAAAGGCCTTCGGTAGTTCCGGGACGTCGATCTGTCGCAAAGACCGGTCCCGTGTCTCCACCACCGCTTGCAGACACGGACGCTCCATGCCTCACCACGCGCATCGTGGACCCCCCTAGCACTGGCCGCGTAGCAACGGGCCCGAGCCCCATGAGGTGCCGGTCCGTCGACGTGCCGGGCAAGGCGGCCTCAGCGGACCCAGGGGCCGGGAAGTTCTTTGCGCACGATTCGAGATCAGCCGCCGTGCGTCCGCGTGCGTGGATCCAGGAGTGGTCCTGGATCCCATCTCTGCGTACCAGCCGGCCAGGTGCCGAGAACCAGGGCACAGGCGAGTCGCCCTCGCCGGCCCACAGGGGATGGTCCGGCAGGTCCACCCGGGCATAGCTCTCATGCAGGCTCGGCAACAGTGATTCCGGCAGCTCGCAGGCGTCGTAGAGACGGAGGTCGTCCGCTCCGAAGAGCGACTCGCTCAGCACGAGTTCCACCCATGCGAGGGACACTTGATCGAGGAACGGCACCGAGCCGTCCCGAGACTCCACCAGGACCGGCGGATCGTCCTGCTCGATCTCGGCCAGGGGGATTCCCCAGAAGGCGCAGTCCTGGTTCTCCTGGCGGAAGACCAGGAGGCCGCCCACACCGTCGGCGACGTACAGCCCCGTCGCCGGCACCAGGGGGTCCTGCCGTCGGGTCAGGTCCTGTCGGCGCCCGAACAGCGAGTACCCCTCACGAAGGGCAGCCGGGAGTTCGAAGCCCAGCTCGGCTTCGACGGCGGCCAACTCGCCCTCGCCGCAACCGTCTGCCGGCTCCAGCGGCCGGCCCATCCACGCGTCGGCGAACCAGCGCACGAAGTCCCAGGCGTGTGTCCGGGAGCGCACCCCGCCTCGCAGCGCCACCGAGACATCAGGACCGTCGAGCACGCTGAGGACACTACCGCCCGCGGCTCCGCGGCGAAGTGTGGGCCATGCTCTCCAAGTTCAAGAGCATGCAACTTCGGAGCTGAGGTGGAAGAGCGGAGGCGAGAGAGGGCGGAGACCCCGCTCGAGCCAAGCCCGCGTACCACCGCAGACACGGGGAACCCAGGTGATGAGACCCGGCGTGAGGGCTGTGGCACGCTGAGAAGCCGCTCGCCCGAACCCCGCACGCCGTACCGAAGGAGCCACGTCATGCCCGTCGAACCCCTGTCGCAGAAGGAGATCGAGGCGCGTCTGTCGGACCTGCCCGGCTGGTCGCTCGACGGTGACCACCTCACCCGCTCCTACCGCCTCGCCTCACACTCCGCCGCCACCGCGATGGTCGTGCACATCGCCCAGGTGCAGGAGGAACTCGACCACCACTCCGACCTCACACTCGGGTACGACACGATCAGCCTCAGCGTGAACACGCACAGCGTCGGAGGCGCCGTCACCGACCTCGACCTCGCGCTCGCCCGCCGGGTGGAGGACCTCGCCCCGGGCCACGGCGCCGTCTGACCGGCATGCTGGACTACGAGAAGGAGGCCGCCGACTACGACGCCGCCCGCGGTGGTGAACCCCGCGCCGAGGCGGCCGCGAAGGCGGTGCTCGGCCTCGTCCCCGAGGAAGCGCGCGACCTGCTCGACACGGCGTGCGGTACCGGAACGGTCACCCGCCGCCTCGCCTCCGCACGCCCACGGCTGCGGGTGACAGGCGTGGACGCCGCGCACAGCATGACCCGGATCGCCGCGGCGCGGCTCCCCGGCTCGGTGGTACGCGCCGACAGTCGCCGACTGCCGTTCCCCGACGGCTCGTTCGACGCCGTCACCAGCATATGGCTGCTGCATCTGGTCGACAGCGGCGCGGACGTCCGGGGCATCGTCGCCGAGTGCGCGCGGGTGTTGCGTCCGGGCGGGGTGTACGTCACCACCGTCGACAAGGCCGCCGCGCACGACGTGGGCAGCGACATCGACGCCGTACTCGCCCCGCGACCGCGTCGGTCCGCCCGGGACGCGGCGGACCGGGTGACGGCGTACGCCGGCGAGTACGGCCTCGTCCCGGCCGGGCGGAGCCGGTTCTGGGGCCACGGGCAGGGCCGCAGTCCGCGCGGAACGGTGGCGGACCTGCGGCGCGGCTGGTTCACCCGGCTGGCGCCCGGCGATCCGCTGACGGAGCACTTCGTCACGCTGCTCGAAGCGCTGCCCGGTCAGGACGTATCCCGCCCCGATCCGCGGTTCGCGCTGCGTGCGTTCAGGAAGGCGCCGGCCGGGTGAACTCCATGACCCAGTTGGTCACCCAGGTGCTCTCCCCGTCCACGGAGAAGGCCTGTTCCCAGCGGGCCGTGGCCGGTGAGATCCCCGACCACACGAACCGCACCCGCACGTCCTTCCCGTCGTACGTGTCGTCGCCGTGGAACACCCCGCGTCCGTCGCCCCCGAACACCCCGGTCACCGGCGGGAAGAGCTTCCCGGTCCGGCTGGAGGACCAGTTCAGCGACCACACCCGCGCGACGGGGTCGAACAACCGCAGGGTGAGCCCCTTCCAGCCCTGACCCGGCACCGTCAACTCGTCGACGTTCGCGGCCGCGTCGAACAGGCTCCAGCAGTGGCTCGTGGCCGGGAACTCCTCCCAGTCGCTGCCGTCGTCGAGGAAGTCCGCCCGGCGCCGGTTGTGGACGTTCCAGTCGCCGTGCAGGAAGTCGAAGTCGTGCGGGCCGCTCATGAACGGTCTCCTGTCGTGCCCTCGGGAAGCGAGTCGGCGAGGTAGGCGGCGAGGTCGGGGACCCTGGGGGAGAGCAAGTGCCGTACCCAGGCGTCGCGTTCGTGCAGGATCGGCGGCAGTTCCCAGACGCAGCCGATCCAGGGCATGGCGAGCGTCCCGAAATGGGTGGGGTCCCGGTCCGGGCAGCCCAGCACCGGCTGGCCCGCCGCCGCGCCCCGGAAGTGCAGGACGTTGTCCCACACCCAGCTGTACGCGTTGAGGTAGGCGCCGTCGTCGCCGCCCCGGTGCAGGACGACGAACGTCGCGGGCGGGGTGCCGTCCGGCTCCGGGAGGAGCGCGGGCAGCAGCGCGTACGCCGCCCTCTCGACGTCGGGCGCGATGCCCGCCGGGTCGGCGGTGACGTGATAGCGCTTGATCCACCGCCCGGCCACCTCGATGGGCGGCGGCACGGTCAGCAACTTCTCCCTGAAACCGGTGGGGGCCGTGGCCTCCGTGGTGTCCGTGGTGTCCGTGGCGTCCGTGGACGCGGGGGTCGTCGAGGTCATGGCAGGACGGTAGAGGCGGTCCCCTGACATCCTGTGTCAGTGAAGTCGAGCCGTCTGGTGTCCATTCTTCTGCTGTTGCAGACACGCGAGCGGATGACGGCCGCCCAGCTCGCCGAGGAGCTGGAGGTCTCGGTGCGGACCGTCTACCGGGACGTGGAGGCGCTGCACGCCGCCGGCGTGCCGCTCTACGGGGACGCGGGTCACGCGGGCGGCTACCGGCTGCTGGACGGTTACCGCACCCGGCTCACCGGACTCACGGCCGGCGAGGCCGAGGCGCTGTTCCTCGCGGGCGTGCCCGGACCCGCCGCCGAGCTCGGGCTCGGGCGAGTCCTCGCCGCCGCCCGGCTGAAGGTCCGGGCCGCCCTCCCGCGTGAACTGCGGGCCCACGCCGACCGGATCAGCGACCGCTTCCACCTGGACGCGCCGGGCTGGTACGCGGACGGCGACGACACCCCGTACCTCCCGGCCGTCGCCGACGCCGTCTGGAACGGCCGCGTCCTGAGCGTCCTGTACCGGCGATGGCGTGAACCCACCGATGTGCGGCGCCGCATGGAGCCGTACGGTCTGGTGCTGAAGGCCGGCCGCTGGTACCTGGTCGCCGGGCCGGGACCACGCACGTTCCGCGTCGACCAGATCCTCCAACTCGACCTGACCGGTGAGGAGTTCACGCTCCCCGCGGACTTCGACCTGGCGGCGTACTGGACGGCGTACCAACGGGACTTCCTCGGCCGGCTGCGGCGGGGCGAGGCGGTGATCCGGGTGGCCCCGGGGACCCGGCTCACCGGCGCCGCGGGTGACGCCCTGGCGCGCGGCGGCGTGCGGGAGCGGGACGGTTGGACCCGGGTCACCGTGCCGATCGAGTCCGTCGACCGTGCCCATGACGAGTTCCTCGCCCTCGGAGCCGGGATCGAGGTGCTGGAGCCCGCCGCACTGCGGGACCGGATCGCGGAGACGGCGACCGCGCTCGCCCGTCTGTACGCGTAGAGGCCGCCCGAACCGGGGCGTGTGTGTGCCTGGTTCCTCCTCGCGGCTCGGAGGGTGGGGGGGCAGCGACAGGCCCTGAACCGGACGGCATGTCCGGCGCGCCGCCGCACGCTCCGCTGTCCGGGCACTGGTTCTCGGCGCGGTTCCAGCAGCGGATGACGAACGCGTATCCGCCGCCGTAGGACGTTGACCCGGTGATCTGCCGGGGTCAGGCCTCCTGGGTCAGCCCCCGGCGGATCGCGGACTCCACCGCCGAGTAGCCGCCGTCCGCCCGCTCCAGTTCGTGGGGCACCGTCGGGTACAGAGGCGGCTGCGCCATGAGACGGGGGCGCGTGCCGTGGTGCGGCTGCGCCGCGTGCACCAGGAAGGGGTGGCAGAGGTACACGTCGCCGGGCCGCCCGGTGGCCAGGGCGAGCGGGCGGTGCGCGGACGCCTTCGCCACCTTCGGACCGAGTTCGAGGAACGAGGCGCCCGCCTCGCCGTACGGCGCCAGGACCGGCGGCACGTCGAGGTGCGAGCCCACCCTGATACGGGTCGGGGCGTCGTCCTCGGTGACCTCGCTGAACAGGAAGAGCATCAACAGCGCCCGGCCCCGTGAGGCCAGGTTGGAGTGGTACAGCGACTGGCCGTCGGGGAGATAGCTCCCCTCGATGTGCCAGCCCGCGTCGTCCGGCTCGTCCGGGTGCGGGAACCGCAACGGGAAACTGCCCAGCGCGTAGCGTGGCTGCCAGCGGCCCTCGCCGACCAGCAGGTCGAAGGCCCGGTGCAGTACGGGGGAGTTGGCCGCCGCGGCGAACGGACCCTGCGCCATGCTGCTCACCCAGCGCACGGGGTCCTCCCAGGTGCCGGGGTCGTCCGGGTCGTACCCCGTCTCCTTCCACAGCAGCCGCGCACCGTCCTCGGCGACGCGCGGCGGGAAGGCGCCCTCGATCCTCACGAAACCGTCGTCGAGGAACCGCTCCACCATGTCGTCGTCCATGGGGCCATGCTCGGGGAAGGCCCGCCCCGGGCGCATCGGGTTTTCCGAGCGCCGGATTTGCTGTTCGAGCAACATCGTTCGCCGTTTCCGGGAGCGGTGGAGCACGCTGTGCACGAATCCGGACGAGAGGCCCCTCACCATGGCGCACGACCACGACCACGAGAACACCCACCGGCACGGCCACGGGAACACGCCGCGGCACGCCCACGACCACATGGACTTCGCCGACATGGTGCCCATGCTGGAGCAGGAGGCGGAGCTGTTCAGCCCGCTGTACATCGAGGCGGCGGCCTGGCTGCGGGAGCAGCGGCCCGAGACCGGGCTGATAGTGGACGCGGGCAGTGGCCCCGGTGTCATCTCCTGTCTCCTCGCGGACGCGTTCCCCGCGGCGCGGGTCGTCGCCGTGGACGGGGTGGAATCCCTGCTGGAGCGCGCCCGCGCCCGGGCCGGGCGGCTCGGCGTCGGTGACCGCTTCAGCACGGTGCGGGCCGACCTCGCCGACGGGCTGGGGGAGGTGGAGTACCCGGCCGACCTGTTGTGGGCCAGCAGGTCCCTGCACCACGTGGGCGACCAGGGTGCCGCGCTCGCCGGTTTCGCGCGCGCTCTCGCGCCCGGCGGGACCCTCGCCCTCCTGGAGGGCGGTCTGCCCCCGCGCTACCTCCCGCGCGACATCGGGATGGGCCGCCCCGGTCTGCAGTCCAGGATCGACGTGGTCCACGACGAGTTCTTCAGCCGGATGCGGGCCGAACTGCCCGGAGCGGTGGCGGAGACCGAGGACTGGCCCGCCCTGCTGACGGCGGCCGGTCTGCGCCACACGGCGACCCGGACCTTCCTCGTCGATCTTCCCGCCCCGTTGTCGGACGAGGCCCGCGCCTTCGTCGTCACCGCCCTCACCCGCCTGCGCGACGCGCTCGGCGAAGGGCTCGACCCGGACGACCTCGCCACCCTCGACCGGCTCCTCGACCCGCAGGACAAGGCGGGCGTGCACCACCGCCCGGACGTGTTCCTGCTCACCGCGCACACGGTCCACGTCGCGGTGAAGCCGGAGTGACCCGGCCGGCGGGCATGCGTCCGGCCGTCCGGGACGCCGGCGTCCCGCACGGTCCGGAGGCCGGCAAGGCGTGTCGCCCGCCGTGCCGCCGCGGTCGTCCTTGACTTCGAGAGCGCTTCAAGTGATGTACTCCCGCTGTCGATCGGACTCATACGGGGGTATTGATGAACGACTCGCCTGTCGCGCTCGTCACCGGTGGTGGAAGCGGAATCGGTGCCGCGGTCGCGCGACAACTGCTGGACGCCGGGCACCGGGTGACGGTCACCGGGCGGGGCGCGGAGCGGCTGCGTGCCTTCGCCGAGGAACTCGGCAGCCCTGAGGGGCTGTTGACGGTCGTGGGCAACGCGGCCGAGTACGACCAGGTGCGGGCGGCGGTCGAGTCGACGCTCAAGGAGTTCGGCCGCCTGGACACCGTCGTCGCCAACGCCGGTTTCGCCACGCACGACTCCGTGGCCGGGGGCGACCCGGCCGGCTGGACGGAGATGGTGCTGACCAATGTGCTGGGTCCGGCGTTGCTGATCAGGGCCTCGATCGACGCTCTCAAGGAGACGAGGGGCCGGATCGTGCTGGTCGGGAGTGTGGCGGGCCACGTCCACACACCCGGCAACATCTACGGGGCCACCAAGTGGGCCGTGACCGGACTCGCCGAGAACGCCCGCCGGGAGGTGACGGAGTTCGGTGTCGGCGTGACCCTGATCTCGCCGGGCCGGGTGGAGACACCGTTCTGGGACAGCCACGGGAGCCTTCCGCCCGGCGATCTCCTGACGGCCGATCAGTTGGCCGAGTCGATCGTCTGGGCGATCGGCCGGCCGGCGGGCGTCGATGTGAACACCGTGGTGGTACGGCCGATCGGCCAGCCCAACTGACGGACGCGGAGGCCCCCTTCGGGGCGGAGGCCGGCGATCTGTTCGTGTTCGACGGGTGGGCGCCGCACCGGCCCACGACACCCACGCCCACCCGTCGAGTCTGTGTGGGCCTCAGTTGGCCTGGAGGAACTGCTTCGCCAGGGAGTCCCCGAGCGACACGGCCGCGGTGTGGCTCTCGATCGGCGACACCTGAGAGTTCTTGAACAGGATGTAGGTCACGCCGGAGTCCGCGCCGCCGGTCTCCGGGTCGGGGTCGATGCCGAGGGCCTTGGCCGTGGCGTACGAGGCCTCACCGATGATCTGCGTCGGCCCGGTGTCGCCCACGACGGCGTACTCGACCTTGTTGTTGTAGATCACCGCGACGACCCCGCCGCCCTTGATCCCGTAGCTCGTGTACTTCCAGATGCTGCTGGTGCTGGGAACCACGACGTACGGCAGCGACTCGGCCCGCAGCGGCTTGCCGTCGGACTGGTGGAAGGCGGTGTCGTCCTGGAACCAGGGGTCGGCGTCGCCGTTGCACTGGGCGGTGACCTGGCCGTCGCAGTCGATGTCCATGTCGGCCTTCCAGAACACGGCACCGTTCTTGCCGCACACGGGGACGGTGGCCGAGGTCTCGTCGTCGGTCTTGTACTTGCCGCTCGATATCTGCGAACAGGACGTCACCTTGGCGAGCAGGGCGGACGCGCTGACCGAGCCCTCCTGGGCGGAGGCGGGGGAGGCGGCGCGGGACGGGGCGGCGGTCGCCGGGAGCGCGGCGGTGGCGAGGAGCGCGGCACCGGCGACGGCCGCGAGGGTCAGTGTTCGAGAGCGCATGTGGGGGACCCCTCTGTTAGGAAAGTTTCCTTACCGGGTTGCCGTACAAGGTGGCCCTGTTTGCATGACCCCGTCAAGGCCTTCGGCGGAGTTGGTCCGGTCCAGGAATCAGGTCGGGGTGCGTTCCGGGGGCTGACGCCGGTTCAGGGGGTCGGAAAGCCGCCGGCCCGGACACGCGCGGCG
>NZ_JBHWEL010000005.1:70694-92511 GCF_042734135.1 Streptomyces sp. NPDC059668
CCCGCCCCCGCCCGCCCGGCCGGGGGGGGGGGGCGGGGGCCGGGCGCCGGGGTCGGGCTGGTCAGCCCACGTCGAAGGTGGCCGGGTCGGGACCCAGGCGACGGTCCTCGTTCAGTGCGCTGATCGCCGCGATGTCCTCGGCGTCGAGGGAGAAGCCGAACACGTCGATGTTCTCCGCGATCCGGGCCGGGGTCACGGACTTGGGGATCACGATGTTGCCCAGCTGGATGTGCCAGCGGAGCACGATCTGCGCCGGGGTACGGCCGTGCTTCTGCGCGATGGCGACGATCGCCGGGACCTCCAGGAGGCCCTTGCCCTGGCCGAGCGGGGACCAGGCCTCGGTGGCGATGCCCTGCTCCGCGTGGAACTCGCGCGCCGCGCGCTGCTGGAGGTGCGGGTGCAGCTCGATCTGGTTGACGGCCGGGATGACGGACGTCGCCTCGATCAGCCTCTCCAGGTGTTCTGGAAGGAAGTTGGAGGTGCCGATGGCCTTGGCGCGGCCGTCGGCGTGGATCTTCTCGAAGGCCTTGTACGTGTCGACGTACCGGTCCCGGGTCGGCAGCGGCCAGTGGATCAGGTACAGGTCCACGTAGTCCAGACCGAGCTTCTCCAGGGAGGCGTCGAACGCGCGGAGCGTCGTGTCGTACCCCTGGTCGCCGTTCCAGAGCTTGGTGGTGACGAAGAGGTCCTCGCGGGCGATGCCGGAGGAGGCGATCGCCTTGCCGGTGCCCTCCTCGTTGCCGTAGATCGCCGCCGTGTCGATGCTGCGGTATCCGTTCCGCAGTGCCGTGGCGACGGCTCGCTCCGCCTCGTCGTCCGGGACCTGCCAGACGCCGAAGCCAAGCTGCGGCATCTCGACACCGTTGTTCAGGATGATCGGGGGGACCTTGCTCACGAGCTCTCGATCCTTCAGTCGTCGGGTGGGACTCCCATGGTCAACGATCATCGGCCCTGATGCATTCCTGACCGGCTGATTCCGGGTGAATCGTCGCCGGAGGCCGGAGAATGGCCGGAAATGAGCCAGGCCGTGGCGGGGAGGGCGTGGCAGGGGCCGGGGCGTCCCTATGCCTGGTAGAGCGCCTCGACCTCCGTCGAGTACGCGTTCTCGATCGCCTTGCGCTTCAGCTTCAGCGAAGGCGTCAGCAGTCCGTGCTCCTCGGTGAACTGGTGGGCCAGTATCCGGAAGGTGCGGATCGACTCGGCCTGCGAGACGAGGGTGTTCGCCGCGACCACCGCGCGCCGCACCTCGGTCTCCAGATCCGGGTCGCGTACCAGGTCGGCGGTGGGCAGCCGGGGCTTGCCCCGCATCTGGAGCCAGTGGTCGACGGCCTCCGCGTCGAGTGTGACGAGCGCCGCGATGTACGGCCGGTCGTTGCCGACGACGATGCACTGCGCGACCAGCGGATGGTCCCGCACCCGCTCCTCCAGGACGCCCGGCGAGACGCTCTTGCCGCCGGAGGTCACCAGGATCTCCTTCTTGCGCCCGGTGATGGTGAGGTAGCCGTCCTCGTCGAGGGAGCCCAGGTCACCGGTGGCGAGCCAGCCGTCGTGCAGGGTGGCGTCGGTGGCCTTGGGGTCGTTGAGATAGCCCTGGAAGACGTTCTCGCCGTTCAGCCACACCTCCCCGTCGTCCGCGATGTGCACGGTGGTGCCGGGGATCGCCTGGCCGACGGTGCCGAACCGGGTGCGCTCGGGCGGGTTGGCGGTGGCGGCCGCGGTGGACTCGGTGAGCCCGTACCCCTCGTACACGACGACACCCGCGCCCGCGAAGAACAGCCCGAGCCGCCGGTCCATCGCCGAACCGCCCGACATCGCGTGTCTGACCCGGCCGCCCATCGCGGCCCGCACCTTGGAGTAGACGACCTTGTCGAAGAACTGGTGCTGCACCCGCAGGGCCGCCGAGGGGCCGGGTCCGATGCCCCAGGCCTTCTCCTCGACCGCGTCCGCGTAGCGCACGGCGACCTCGACGGCCTTCTCGAAGGGTCCTGACTTGCCCTCTTTCTCGGCCTTGCGGCGGGCGGCGTTGAAGACCTTCTCGAAGATGTACGGCACCGCGAGGAAGAACGTCGGCCGGAACGCGGCCAGGTCCGGCAGCAGGGCCGCCGCGTTGAGCTGCGGCTGGTGGCCGAACTTCACCTTCCCGCGGACCGCCGCGACCTGCACCATCCGTCCGAAGACGTGCGCGAGCGGAAGGAACAGCAGCGTGGCGGCCTCGTCGTTGCGCCGCGAGTGGAAGACCGGCTCCCAGCGCTCGATGACGGTGTCCGCCTCGAACATGAAGTTGGCGTGCGAGAGGACACAGCCCTTGGGGCGCCCGGTGGTGCCCGAGGTGTAGATGATCGTCGCGATGGACTCGGGCGTGACCGCCCGCCGGTGCCGGTGCACGACCTCGTCGTCGAGGTGCGCGCCCGCTTCGTACAGCTCCTGCACCGCGCCGGCGTCCAGCTGCCACAGCTTGTGCAGCTCCGGCAGCCGGTCGACGACGGTGGCGATCGTCATCGCGTGGTCCTCGTGCTCCACCATGACCGCCGACACCTGGGCGTCGTGCAGCATCCAGAAGACCTGCTCGGCGGAGGAGGTCGGGTAGATGGGCACGACCTGGGCGCCGATCGTCCACAACGCGAAGTCGAAGAGGGTCCACTCGTAGCGTGTGGGGCACATGATCGCGATCCGGTCGCCGAACCGGATGCCGTGGGCGAGCAGCCCCTTGGCCAGGGCGAGGACCTCGTCACGGAACTCGGCCGACGTCACGTCGCGCCACTGTCCCTGCTCGTCCTTGCGGCCGAGCGCGATGTGCAGCGGATCCTCCCGGGCATGGTCGAACACGACGTCGGCCAGGCCGCCCACCGGCGGCGCCGACGCCAACGGAGGGTTGGTGAACTCGCGCAATCCCGCTCCTAGTGGCGCTCCGCACAGCGCCGTGAAAGCTACCCCACCGGACCGCCGGGCGGGAGGGGCGTCGGAGCGGGGGAGCACGGGTCGTCCGCACAGGTCAGTCGCGGAAATGCCCGCACATGGGGAAGGGTCGGACAGAATCCCTTACGGCTCCGTAGGTTTCGATCCCGTAATCTCCACGGAATCTGTACGACCCCACGGTGCCCCGCCGGCGGGGTCCGATCGCCGGATTTGTCGGTCTCGCGCGTCGTGCCGCGGTGTCCCGTGACAGGGTGTCCCGCGACGGGGCGTCGGTGCGGTGCCCGGCGGTCAGGGGCGGCGACGGGTGACGTACGCCGGGCGGTGGCGGGCGGTGGTCAGGGGCGGCCTACCCCTGGAACTCCGTCAGATCGATCCCGAACACCCGCAGGTCGTGCCCGTTCACCGGATTCTGCGCGGCGCCCTCAGGCCGCATGTCGAGCTTGCCCAGTACGTTCGTGGAGGCGGAGTCCGAGCTCCGGCACACGGCGACGACCCGGTCGAGGCCGCGGTCCTGGAGGGCGAACTCCAGCGCGGCGTGGGCCGCCTCCGACGCGTATCCCTGCCCCCAGAAGGCCCGCCCGAGCCGCCAGCCGATCGCCACCTCGCCCGCGATCGCGGACGGGGCGTCGGCCAGGTACAGCCCGACCGCCCCGGCCAGCTCCCCGGAGCCCAGGAGCTCGACGGCGAAGATCCCGAAGCCCTCCTCGTCCCACTCCTCCTCCCACGCCTCGATGTCCTCGGCGGTCTCCTCCAGGGAACGCGTCGCGCCGTCGCCGATCCACCGCATCACCTCGGGGTCGGCGTGGATCTCGGACAGGGGGACAAGGTCGTCGTCCAGCCAGCGGCGCAGGAGAAGACGGGGGGTGTGGATCTCGCTCATGGCCCCATCCTGCCGATGTGCGGGCGTGAGGGCGAATGACGGCCGGATCAGCCGGGTGGCGACAGCGGTCGGCCCCGTGGCTCCGGCCGTCCCCGGCGCAGCCGGTCGCCGCCGCCCAGGATCGCCGCCGCCAGCGCGTCCGCCGCCTCCTGCGCGGACGCCTGGCGCTGTCCGTGCACCAGGACGAAGTCGACCTCGCCGAGTTCCGGCAGCCCCGCCCGTTCCGGGACCGTGACCAGGCCGGGCGGTACGAGCCCCCGGGAGTGGGCCATCACACCGAGGCCCGCGCGGGCCGCCGCGACCAGGCCGTTCAGGCTGCCGCTGGTGCAGGCGATGCGCCAGGACCGGCCCTGGCGCTCCAGCGCCTCCAGGGCCAGGGCGCGGGTGATGCCCGGGGGCGGGTAGACGATCAGCGGGACCGGGCGGTCGGGGTCCAGGCGCAGGCGCTCCGCGCCGATCCAGACCAGGCGGTCGTGCCGGACCAGCTCGCCGCGCGGGTCCTCGGGCCGCCGCTTGGCCAGCACCAGGTCGAGCCTGCCCGCCGCGAGCTGCTCGTGCAGCGTGCCGGACAGTTCGACGGTCAGCTCCAGATCCACTTCGGGATGGTCGTACCTGAAGCCTTCCAGGATCTCCGGCAACCGGGTCAGCACGAAGTCCTCCGAGGCGCCGAAGCGGAGGCGGCCGCGCAGCCGGGTGCCCGTGAAGAACGCGGTCGCCTGTTCGTGCACCTCCAGGATGCGGCGCGCGAAGCCCAGCATCGCCTCGCCGTCCACCGTGAGCTCCACGGAGTGCGTGTCGCGCGAGAACAGCTGCCGTCCGGCGGCGTCCTCCAGCCGGCGCACGTGCTGGCTGACCGTCGACTGGCGCAGCCCCAGCCGCCGGGCGGCCTGGGTGAAGCTCAGGGTTTGGGCCACCGCGAGGAAGGTACGCAGCTGGGACGGGTCGTACACCCGCCCAGGCTATCGCGGATCATGATGGCAGTCAGAACGGTATGCCGGATTCCCGATCACGGGGGCGAGGAGGACGATGGAGAGGGCACGACCCGCCTCGGCGGACGATCTACGACAAGCGAGCAGTGGAGCACCGTGAAACGCCTGCAGTGGCCGAGTTGGATGCCGATCGACCCCTACATCCTGCTGTTGCTCGGGACGGTGGGCCTCGCGGCCCTCCTTCCGGCGCGGGGCGCGGGCGCCGGCGTCGCCTCGGGCGCGTCCACGGCGGCGATCGCCTTCCTCTTCTTCCTGTACGGCGCGCGGCTCTCCACGCGCGAGGCACTGGACGGGCTCAAGCACTGGCGTCTTCACGTCACGGTGCTGGCCTGCACCTTCGTCGTCTTCCCGCTGCTCGGTCTCGCCGCGCGCGGACTCGAACCGGTGTTCCTGACGCACAACCTCTACACCGGCCTGCTCTTCCTGACGCTCGTCCCCTCGACGATCCAGTCGTCGATCGCCTTCACCTCCATCGCCCGCGGCAACGTGCCCGCCGCGATCTGCGCGGGATCCTTCTCCTCGCTCGCGGGCATCGTCGTCACCCCGCTGCTCGCGGCGGTCCTGCTCGGCAACAGCGGTGGCGGGTTCTCCGCGGACTCGCTGATCAAGATCGTGCTGCAACTGCTGGTGCCGTTCCTCGCCGGGCAACTGCTGCGGCGCTGGATCGGCGGGTTCATCACCCGGCACAAGAAGGTCCTCGGGTACGTCGACCGCGGCTCGATCCTGCTCGTCGTGTACACCGCGTTCAGCGAGGGCATGGTGCAGGGCATCTGGCACCAGGTCAGCGTGGTCCGGCTGGCCGGGCTGCTGCTCGTCGAGGCCCTGCTGCTCGCGGTGATGCTGGCGCTGACCTGGTACGGCGGGAAGGCGCTGGGCTTCGGCCGGGGCGACCGGATCGCGATCCAGTTCGCCGGGTCGAAGAAGTCCCTCGCCTCCGGGCTCCCCATGGCCAGCGTGCTGTTCGGCGCGCACGCCTCGCTCGCCGTGCTGCCGCTGATGCTCTTCCACCAGATGCAGCTCATGGTGTGCGCGGTGATCGCCAAACGCCGTGCCCGCGATCCCGAGGCGGCCGGGGCCGCCGGGGACACCCGGGCGGATCGGCCGGCCCTGGACCGGAGCTCGGGCGCGGGCCCACGAACCGCGGTCGGTACGGCGCGACGTTCCGACTGAGGCCCACCGGGCCGCCGCCCCCCGTCGTCCAGGGGGAGGGCGGCGGCCGGCCGTGGGCGAGACGTCAGTGACCGCCGCCCACGTGGTCCATCGGCAGATACAGGACGGTGTCCCGGGTCACCCTCCGGTCCGGTGCGGCGGACAGTTCCGCGTCACTGAGCGCCCGGTCGTAGACCCGGACCTCGTCGATCGCCCCGGCGAAGTAGGCCCTGCTGTCCATCCGTTGCCCCACGTGCACCCCGAACGGCGAGTTGCGGCTGACCGATCCGGGCACGTCCGGTGTGCTCACCGACGTACCGTCCACGAAGAGCGTGAGCAGCCCGGCACCCCTGTCACGGCGCACCACGAGATGGTGCCACTGGCCGTCGTTGCGGGCGCCCGGGAGCCGTACCGACGCGGTGGCCGGGGCCGTCGCGCCGTCGCGGGTGGTGATCAGCGCGGTGATCCGGTCGGACGCGGGTTCGGCACGCATCCACACCTGCGGCTGCGTCGTGCCGATTCCGCCCATCCACAGCAGCGGCTGCTCCCCGGCGGTCGCCGTGTAGCGGAACCACAGGGACGCCGTGAAGTCCTTGGTGCCGAGCGGGA
Source organism: Streptomyces sp. NPDC059668 (assembly GCF_042734135.1). Classification (NCBI taxonomy): domain Bacteria; kingdom Bacillati; phylum Actinomycetota; class Actinomycetes; order Kitasatosporales; family Streptomycetaceae; genus Streptomyces; species Streptomyces sp. NPDC059668. The sequence continues at coordinate 77,238 of NZ_JBHWEL010000005.1, forward strand.
GGCGGTCCTGGTACGGCAGCCGTACGGCGTCGTCGGCGCCGTCGAGCTCCAGGGCGCCGCCCAGCACGCCCGCCGTCCCGTGGGCGCCGCCGAGCACGGCGGCCCGTGCGGCGCGCGGGGCGAGGTCGGCCGTCGTCGGGTCCGGTCCGCGGCGCGGCGTGAGCCAGTCCTCGGTGAAGCGGGCGAAGCGGATCTCGTCGCGCGCGTCGACCGCGCCGCCCTCGTACAGCAGGCCCACGGTGTCGCCGTCGATCCGGGTCAGGTCCGAGTAGCCGGACCAGTCCGTGGTGACGACCGTGCCGCGGTCCACGCTGTCCCAGGTGCGGCCGCCGTCGTAGGAGGAGCGGATCATCATGGTCCTGCGCCGGTCGGGATCGCCGGGGCAGGCCAGCAGGATCCGGTCGTCCAGGCGCAGGACGGAGCCCTGGACCTGGGGCGCGTAGAGGTCCGGCAGGTCGCGGAAGGGGGCGGTGAAGCTATCGCCGCCGTCACGGCTGACGGTCTGGGTCCGGTGGCCGAGATCGGTGCCGTCCTGCTCGCGCCCGCTGACCAGAACGGCGCCGTCGGCGCGTTGGGTGAGCGTCAGCTCGGACGGCTTCTGGCGGAAGGTGCCGTCGCCGGCGATCGGCCACGAGTCCGTCGCGCCGATCCTCCAGTGGTCACCCCCGTCGTCGCTGGTGATGAGGGCGGCGTTGTTGGCGGTGACCCGGCTGCCGTCCCAGGTCTCGGTGTTGACGCCGAAGACGAGGCGTCCCTTGTGCCTGCCGCGGGTCAGCTGGATGCCGTGCACGGGGCCGGTGGCGTACCAGGAGTTCCAGTTCGGCGGGAGGATCTCGTCGCTCAGGTCCCGCGGCCGGGACCAGCTGAGACCGTCGTCGTCGCTGTACTGCAGGTGCGGGGTGCGGTCGCAGGGGACGTCGCAGCCGCGGCCGTCCGTGCGGCCCGTGTTGTACGTCTCCGCCAGCACCACGCGGCCGGTCTCGTGGTCCACGACGGGCGCGGGGTTGCCGTGCGTGTCGCCCGCGCCCTCGTTCACGACCTGGAGCGGGCCCCAGCTGCGGCCGCCGTCCGTCGACCGTTTGACGACGATGTCGATGTCGCCCGCGTCGCCGCAGTCGTGGACGCGTCCCTCGGCGAAGGCCAGCAGGGTGCCCCGCGGGGTGCGTACGACGGCCGGGATGCGGAAACACGCGTAGCCGGGATCCTGGGCGGCCTTGAAGAGCACCTGTTGCTCGAACTCACCTGTCACGGAGCTCTGTTGGGCTCCGGCCGGGCTGGGCAGCGCGATCAGCGCGGCCGCGGCGAGGGCGGCCGTGAGAACGGCTGCCGCGGTGGATCTCAGACGTGCGCGGAGGCTTGACGGCATGGTGCGACCTGCCCTTCATGCGTCTGGGCGACCTGGGTGTCGTGGACGTCGGACATCCGACATCCGACGTCCGACGTCGGGGCCACAGACGCTACTTGGGCCCTCAAGCACCCCACAAGGAGCATGCACCGGTCGTGTTCACGCCAGATTTGCGGAGTGCGTGGCGTGCGGTCCGCCGTCCCTCCGCCGTCGCCCCGCCACCCGGGCCGCGGACGCCGCGTCGGCCGCGCGAGGCGGGCGACGGGGCGCGGACCCCGTTCCGGACGGCCGAACGGGATCAGTTCACGGGCTTGTTGATCCGGATTTCCGGTACGGACGGCTAGGGACGGCTAACGTTCCGTCATGACCGCACCCGAAACCGCACCCCGCCTCGCCCTCGATCCCGCGCGCACCGCCCTGGTGCTCGTGGATCTGATGGACCGTATCGTCGGGCTGCCCGTGGAACCCCGCGACGGCACCACAGTCCTCTCCGCCGCCGAGGAGCTGGCGACCGTCTTCCGTAAGGCGGGCGCGCTCGTCGTCCTGATCCGGGTCGAACGGCCCGGGGTGGCCGAGCAGCCCCCCGGCAGCGGCCTGGTCGCCGGACTCGTCGCGCAGGGCGACCTGGAGATCGTCAAGCGGTCCATCGGCGGATTCCAGGGCACCGGCCTCGACGCGCGACTGCGGGAACGCGGCATCGCCACGCTGGTGTTCGGCGGGATCGCCACCAACCTGGGGGTCGAGTCCACCGCCCGCGCCGCCGGAGACCTCGGCTACGACCTGGTGTTCGCCGAGGACGCGATGGCCGCCCTCACCGCCCCCGAGCACGAGGCCTCCGTCCGCCTCGACTTCCCCCGGCTGGGCACCGTCGTCACCGTCGAGCAGGTGCGCTTCACCGCCGGCTGAGCGCGCCGCGCGGGCCCCGGGGCCCGGTGCGCCGGCCGGCACCCGCCGAGGCGGACCGGGCCGGGCAGGACACAGCGGGACCCCTTCGGCGCAGGGGGCGCTCCCCGCCGGTCGGGGCCCCGCCGCCGTGTCGCGGGGAGCCGGTCAGCCCTGGGCGGCCGCGGCCCGCAGGGCGATGCGGTGCTCGCCCGCGTACACGTTCATGGAGGCGCCGCGCAGGAACCCGACCAGGGTCAGGCCCGACTCCGCGGCGAGGTCCACGGCCAGGGACGACGGGGCCGAGACCGCCGCGAGCACCGGGATGCCCGCCATGACCGCCTTCTGCGCCAGCTCGAAGGAGGCCCGCCCCGACACCAGCAGGACGGTCCGGGAGAGCGGGAGCCCGCCGTCCTGAAGAGCGCGCCCGACCAGCTTGTCGACCGCGTTGTGCCGGCCCACGTCCTCGCGTACGTCGAGGAGCTCGCCGTCCTCGGTGAACAGCGCCGCGGCGTGCAGACCCCCGGTCCGGTCGAAGACCCGCTGCGCCGCACGCAGCCGGTCGGGGAGGACGGCGAGGAGTGCGGGCTCCAGCCGGACCGGGGGAGCGTCGTCACCGTCGTCGATGGTCCAGCGCGCCGTCGTGCGGACCGCGTCCAGGCTCGCCTTGCCGCACAGACCGCAGGACGAGGTCGTGTAGACGTTGCGTTCGAGGGTGATGTCGGGCATGACGACGCCGGGCGCCGTCCGTACGTCCACGACGTTGTACGAGTTCGAGCCGTCCACCGTCGCTCCCGCGCAGTAGACGATGCTCTGCAGCTCGTCCGCCCTGCCGAGGACCCCCTCGCTGACCAGGAAGCCCGCCGCGAGCGCGAAGTCGTCTCCCGGGGTGCGCATGGTGATGGCGAGCGCCTTGCCGTTGAGGCGGATCTCCAGGGGTTCCTCGGCGACCAGCGTGTCCGGACGGGTGCTCTCGGCCCCGTCCCGGATGCGGATCACCTTGCGTCGTTCCGTGACTCGTCCCATGTCCTGATCAGTCCCGGTTCTGTACGTGCTGGTAGCCGAAACGGCCCTTGATGCAGAGATTGCCGTGGGTCACCGGGTTGTCGTGCGGAGAGGTGACCTTGACGATCTCATTGTCCTGCACGTGCAGCGTGAGGTTGCAGCCCACACCGCAGTAGGCGCACACGGTGGTGGTCGCGGTCTGCGCCGACTCGTCCCACGTACCCGCCTCCCGCATGTCGAACTCCGACCGGAAGGACAGCGCGCCGGTCGGGCACACCTCGATGCAGTTCCCGCAGTACACGCACGCCGAGTCGGTCAGCGGGGCGTCGTGCTCCACGGCGATCCTGGCGTCGAAGCCGCGTCCGGAGACCGAGATCGCGAAGGTGTTCTGCCACTGGTCGCCGCAGGCGTCCACGCACTTGTAGCAGAGGATGCACTTGTCGTAGTCGCGCACGTACAGGGTGTTGTCGATCCGGGGTTCCTCGTCGACACGGGCGGCGTCGGGGCCGAACCGGTCCGGCTCGGCCCCGTACTCCTCGATCCACCCCGCCACCCCGGGAGTGGTCGAGAGATCCACCGACGAGGCGAGCAGTTCGAGGACGATCCGCCGGCTGTGACGGACGCGCTCCGTGTCCGTCCGCACCCGCATGCCCTCCTCCGCCCCGCGCGAGCAGGCCGGAGCGAGGGTGCGGGCGCCCTCGACCTCGACGACACAGACCCGGCAGGCGTTCTTCGGGGTCAGCGTGTCGCCCTGGCACAGGGTGGGGACGTCCTTGCCGGCGGAACGGCAGGCGTCGAGGATCGTCGATCCCTCCGGCGCGCGCACCGGTTCACCGTCAAGGGTGAATTCGAGCAGCCGGCGGGGAGTCCCGAGCGGTATCGCGGTCATTCGTACGCCCCCAGACGGTCGATCGCGGATTCCACGGCGTTCCACGCGGTCTGTCCCAGACCGCAGATCGAGGCGTCCCGCATCGCGCGGCCGACCTCCCTGAGCAGGGCGACGTCGTCCGCCGCGGCCGCGCCGGCGCGCTCGGCGATCCGGTGCAGCGCCTCCTCCTGGCGTACGGTCCCGACCCGGCAGGGCACACACTGCCCGCACGACTCGTCACGGAAGAACGCGGCGATCCGCAGCAGCAGGCGGGGGAGGGGGACGGTGTCGTCGAAGGCCATGACCACGCCCGAGCCGAGCGTCGTGCCCGCCTCCCGCGTGCCCTCGAAGGTGAGCGGGACGTCCAGTTCGTCGGGCCGTACGAAGCCGCCTGCCGCGCCGCCCAGCAGCACCGCGCGCAGCCCCTCCCGTACGCCCGCCAGCTCCAGCAGCCCGCCCAGCGTCGTCCCGAAGGGCAGCTCGTAGACGCCGGGCCGTTCCACGCTCCCCGACACGCAGTACAGCTTCGGACCGGTGGAGCCCGGGGTGCCGATCGCCGCGTACGCCTCGGCCCCCATGGTCAGGACCGGCAGGACGTTCACGAGCGTCTCGACGTTGTTCTCGGCGGTGGGTCTGCCGAACAGGCCCTTCTCCACGGGGAAGGGCGGTTTGGAACGCGGCTCGCCCCGGTACCCCTCGATCGAGTTGAACAGGGCGGTCTCCTCACCGCAGATGTACGCGCCCGCGCCGCGCCGGATCTCGATGTCGAAGGCGTACCCCTGCCCGAGGACGTCGTCGCCTAGCAGCCCCCGCGCGCGTGCCTGGCCGATGGCGTGCTCCATGCGGCGCAGGGCGCGCGGGTACTCGCCGCGCAGGTACAGATAGCCCTGGTGTGCGCCGACCGCGTACGCGGCGATGGTCATCGCCTCGACGAGCGCGTACGGGTCGCCCTCCATGACCACCCGGTCCTTGAAGGTGCCCGGCTCGGACTCGTCGGCGTTGCACACGAGGTAGTGGGGTGTGCCGCTCGCGGCCGCCGTGGCCTGCCACTTGCGGCCGGTGGGGAAGGCGGCGCCGCCCCGCCCGACCAGGCCGGAGTCGGTGACCTCGCGGACGACCCCGGCGGGCCCGAGCGCGAAGGCCCGGCGCAGCGCGGTGTACCCGCCGTGCGCCCGGTAGTCGTCCAGGTCGGCGGGATCGACCACGCCGACGCGGCCCAGCAGGATCAGTGACGGGTCACCGGCCTGCGGGAGGGCCCGCGCCGCGGGCGGCTCCTCGGCCGCCGAGCCGGGCGCGGTCGCCGTCAGCACGGCCCGCTCGACCGTGGCGGGCGCCGCCACGGCCGTACGCACGGGATCGCCCGCCCGGACCGCGAGCGTGGCCGGAGCCCGCTCGCACAGACCGAGGCAGGGGCCGCGCTCCACGGTCACCCCGCTGCCGGGGCCGAGCCGGGACTCGATCCCTTCGCACAGTCGCGGGGCCCCGGCCGCCATGCAGGCCAGGTCCGTGCAGACGTGGAGCACCGTCGCCGGACGCGGCTTCACCGAGAACATGGCGTAAAAGGTCGCGACGCCGTACGCCTCCGCCGGCGGTACGGTCAGCCGGCGGCACAGATAGGCGAGCGCGCCCTCGCTGATCCAGCCGACCCGGTCGTTGACGGCGTGCAGCCCCGGCAGCAGCAGGTCCCGGCGCGCGCGGGCCTCACGGCCTCCGCGCGCCCACCTGAGGTCGGCGTCGGACCGGTCGGCGCCCTCCCACGAGGACTCCGGAGGGCCGAGCAGCGCGTCGACGGCCGCCCGCTCCTCGTCCGAGGGCTTGCTGTCACCGAAGTGCAGATCCATGTCCCGCCTCAGCTCCTCACGGTCGCGACCGGCAGCTTGTCGATCCGGATCGCCGACGCCTTGAACTCCGCCGTCCCCGCGATCGGGCAGTTCGCCTCGATCGTCAGCCGGTTGGTGTCCACGTCGTCGGGGAAGTGCATCGTCATGAACGCCAGCCCGGGGCGCAGCGCGGTGTCGATCCACACGGGCGCCTGTACGGAACCACGGCGCGAGGAGATCCGGACCTCCTCGCCCACCACGACCCCGTAGCGCTCCGCGTCCTCCGGGCACAGCTCGACGTACTCGCCGCGCCGCAGCGGGGAGGCGAAACCGCCGCTCTGCACACCGGTGTTGTAGGAGTCGAGCCGCCGCCCGGTGGTGAGGCGGATCGGGTACGTCTCGTCCGTCAGGTCGACCGGCGGGTCGTGCCGGACGAGTCCGAAGGGTGCGCGCCGGCCGCGTTCGGCGGGGTCGTCGGCCCACAACCGGCCGTGCAGATAGGTCGGTTCGAGACGTGTGGGGTCCGGGCAGGGCCACTGGATGCCCTGTTCCTCCTCCAGACGGGCGTACGTCATCCCGTAGTGGTCCGGGGAGAGCGAGCGCAGTTCGTTCCAGACGGCCTCGGAGTCGGTGTACTTCCACTCGTGCCCGAGGCGCGCGGCGAGGTCGCGCAGGATGTCGATGTCCTCGCGGGCCTCGCCCGGCGGGGTCACCGCCGCGCGCACCCGCTGGACGCGCCGTTCGCTGTTGGTGGTGGTGCCCTCCGTCTCCGCCCACCCGGCGGTGGCGGGCAGCACCACGTCGGCGAGCTCGGCCGTCCGGGTGAGGAAGATGTCCTGGACGACGAGGAAGTCGAGGGCGCGAAGCCGCCGGATCGCCTGCTCGCTGTCGGCCTCCGACTGCGCCGGGTTCTCCCCGATGCAGTAGACCGCCTTGAGGGTGCCCTCCTCCATCGCCTCGAACATCTCCGTCAGGTTCAGCCCGTAGTGCGGCTCGATGACGGTGTCCCACGCGGTCTCGAACTTCGTCCGCGCGTCCGGGTCGAGGATGTCCTGGAAGCCGGGGAGCCGGTTGGGGATGGCGCCCATGTCACCGCCGCCCTGCACGTTGTTCTGGCCGCGCAGCGGCTGGAGCCCGGAGCCGTGGCGGCCCACGTGACCGGTCAGCAGGGACAGGTTGATCAGCGCGCGGACGTTGTCGGTGCCGTTGTGGTGCTCGGTGATGCCGAGCGTCCAGCACAGTTGCGCGCGTTCGGCGCGGGCGTACGCGTGGGCCAACTCCCGTATCGCGGAGGCCGGTACGCCCGTGACCTTCTCCGCGAGGGACAGCGTCCAGGGTTCGACGAGCCGTTCGTACTCCTCGAACCCGCTGGTCGCCCGCCGGATGAAGGCGTGGTTGGCGAGACCCGCGCGGATGATCTCGCGGCCGATCGCGTGCGCCATCGGGATGTCGGTTCCGACGTTCAGACCGAGCCAGCCCTCCGCCCACTCGGCCGTCGAGGTGCGGCGGGGATCGACCGCGTACATGCGGGCGCCGTTCCTGATCCCCTTGAGTACGTGCTGGAAGAAGATGGGGTGCGCGAAGCGGGCGTTGGAGCCCCACATCACCACGAGGTCGGTCTCCTCGACCTCCGCGTAGGAGGAGGTCCCGCCGCCCGAGCCGAAGGCCGCCGAGAGGCCGGCGACGCTCGGGGCGTGACAGGTGCGGTTGCAGGAGTCGACGTTGTTGGTGCCCATGACGACCCGTGCGAACTTCTGCGCCACGTAGTTCATCTCGTTGGTCGCGCGGGCGCAGGAGAACAGGCCGAACGCCCCGCGCGCGGCACGCAGCCCCGCGGCCGCGCGGCTCAGGGCCTCGTCCCAGCCGGCCTGCCGGAAGGGTTCGTCGCGACTGTCCCGCACCAGCGGATGCGTGAGCCGTGTGTAGATCCTCGGGTCGCGTTTTTTCATGCGGCGGTCCTCGATGCGAGCAGATCCGACAGGGCGTGCACGGTACGGAGGGTGGGGACCGGGACGCCGGTGATCTCCGCCAGTTCCACGACGGCCGCGAGCAGCACGTCGAGTTCGAGCGGCTTGCCGCGTTCCAGGTCCTGGAGGGTGGAGGTGCGGTGGTCGCCGACGCGTTCGGCGCCGGCCAGCCGGCGTTCGATGGAGACGCCGACCTCGCAGCCGAGGGCCTCGGCGACGGCGAGCGTCTCGGCCATCATGATCTCGATGACCTTGCGGGTGCCGCCGTGCAGACACATCTGCCGCATGGTCGCGCGGGACAGCGCGCTGATGGGGTTGAAGGAGATGTTGCCCAGCAGCTTCAGCCAGATGTCGTTGCGCAGGTCCGGCTCGACGGGACACTTGAGGCCGCCCGCCTGCATGGCCTCGCTGAACCTCCGGCAGCGGGGGGAGAGCGAGCGGTCGGGTTCACCGATGGAGAACCGGGTGCCTTCCAGGTGGCGGACGACTCCCGGTCCCTCCAGTTCCGTGGCCGCGTACACCACGCATCCGACGGCCCGTTCGGGCGCGAGCACCGCACTGACCGCGCCACCGGGGTCGACGCTCTCCACACGGTGGCCGTCGTGCGGGCCGCCGTGCCGGTGGAAGTACCACCAGGGGATGCCGTTCTGGGCGGCGATCACCGCTGTGCCCCGGTGCAGCAAGGGCTCGATCAGCGGCCCGCACGCCGCGTACGAGTTGGCCTTCAGGCCGAGGAAGACGTAGTCGGCGGGCCCGACCTCGGCCGGGTCGTCGGTGGCATGGGTGCGCGCGGTGAAGTCGCCGCGCGGGCTGTGTACGTGGACTCCGTGCCGCCTCATGGCCGCCAGATGCGGTCCACGGGCGATGAGATGCACATCGGCGCCTGCGCGGTGCAGCGCGGCCCCGACATAGGCGCCGATCGCTCCGGCGCCGAGAACGGCGACTTTCACTGTGGCTCGCTCCGTTCGGTCGAGGGTACCGAGGAACTGCCGAACTCTGTCGACGAAATATTGTCTACAGTATGGGAGTTGGGGCGGCAAGGCTTCGCACAGCACCCGGGGCGCCCGTGACCCCGTGGACAGTGGGCCCCGGTCCGGCGACCTGCTGGTGGACGCCTCGGACGGCCCGCTAGAATCCCGGCCGACACATAAGCCTTCTCGGCGCGGACCGCGACCCGCCGGAAGGCTTTTTTCATGTCCGGATCCGGACTGCCCCGGCAGTCCGTGCCGCCGCCGGTGGACCCGCTTCGAAGGCGGTCGCCCCGCCGGCCTGCCCGAACGGCCCGCGCCGCTCTCGGCGAATCCGGATTTCCCCGCAACGCAAGAGGAGACCCATGTCATGAGCGCACGAACGAACACCCCAGCGTCCACGAGCACTTGGCGACTCGGTGACCTCACCGTCAACCGTGTCGGGTTCGGCGCCATGCGCCTGACCGGGACCGCGCCCTTCGACCGCGGTGTGCCGCGCGACCGCGAACGGTCGATCGGCGTGCTCCGGCGGGCGGTCGAGCTCGGCGTGAACCACATCGACACCGCCGCCTTCTACTTCTCGGCGACGCGCTCCGCCAACGAACTGATCAACCGGGCGCTGGCGCCCTACCCGGAGGACCTGGTCATCGCCACCAAGGTCTGGCCCGGCCGTGATCCCTCGGGCGCCTGGTGGTGGGCCACCCCGGAGCAGCTGCGCGGCCAGGTCGAGGAGAACCTGCGCCAACTCGGCCGGGACCACCTGGACGTGGTGAACCTGCGGGTACCGCCGAGCCGGCGGACCGGCTCGATCGGCGAGCACTTCGGGGCGCTGGCCGAACTGCGCGAGGCCGGGCTGATCCGCCACCTCGGCGTCTCCCACGTCACGTCCGGCCAGCTGGCCGAGGCCCGGGCCATCGCGCCGGTCGTGTGCGTGCAGAACCCGTACGGGATCGGATCGCCGCGCGAGGACGGGTCCCTCCTGCGGCTCTGCGGTGAACTCGGCCTCGCCTTCGTCCCGTTCTTCGCGATCGCCGGTTCCGGACGCGAGGCGGGTCCGGCCGCCCGTGACAGCGGGACGGTGCACGCCGTCGCCCGTGCCCACGGGGTGTCCGTCGCGCAGGTCCGGCTGGCCTGGACGCTGCGGCAGGGGCCGCACGTGCTGGCGATCCCGGGCACCGGCGATCCGGACCACCTCGCGCAGAACATGGCGGCGGGCACGCTGCGTCTCTCGGAGGACGAGTCGGCCCGGCTCGGCTCGCCGGGACGGTGACGCGCCGCGACCCCGCCGGTCCTGTCGGGCGTCCCGGGTGAAGTCGCGTGCACCGCGGCACTGTTGGCGGGCGTGCCGAGGTTGCCCCGTGATCGGCCGGGTGCCGTGGACGGTGTCCGCGCCACGGCCGCCGCGCGCCGCGCCGTGAGCCCAGGGGAGGCGGACCGGCGCGCGCCGTCCTGGCCGGACGGGACCGACCGTTCGCGGTCCGCGCGATCACCCACGGCGCGAGTTCGGACAAGGCGCGCGGACCGGCCGGACCGGCGCCGAGGTGGTCGAGAGCGACCTCGGTGACAGGGCGAGCGTGCGCAGGGCGACCGAGGACCGCGGCCCGGCGTGACGGCCGAACGGCCCGTACCCAGGGTGCCCGGACGGTCCGGTTCCGGCCGCCGCGCACTCCCGAACGACCGTTCGTCGCACCATGGATACCGTTCACCGCATACGGTCGACGAGTTGGTGCCGTACGGCTTCCCAACCGGACAACCGCTTCCTATCGTCCGGGATCATGAGTCCCCCTGTCGCGCCACCCGGCTGGAGCCGCTGGCTCGTCCCGCCCGCCGCCCTGTCGGTCCACCTCTCCATCGGCCAGGCGTACGCCTGGAGCGTCTTCAAGCCACCGCTCGAATCCGCGCTCGGCCTCAGCGGCACCCAGAGCGCGCTGCCCTTCCAGCTCGCCATCGTCATGCTCGGACTGTCCGCCGCGTTCGGCGGCACCCTGGTGGAGCGCAACGGACCACGCTGGGCGATGACCGTCGCCCTGGTCTGCTTCTCCACCGGCTTCCTGATCGCCTCGCTCGGCGCCGCCACCGAGCAGTACTGGCTGATCGTGTTCGGCTACGGCTTCGTCGGCGGAATCGGCCTCGGCATCGGCTACATCTCGCCGGTCTCGACCCTGATCAAGTGGTTCCCGGACCGGCCGGGCATGGCCACCGGCATCGCGATCATGGGCTTCGGCGGCGGCGCGCTGATCGCCTCGCCGTGGTCCGCGCAGATGCTGAAGTCCTTCGGCTCCGACTCCTCCGGCATCGCCGTCGCCTTCCTCGTGCACGGGCTGTCGTACGCGGTCTTCATGACGCTCGGCGTGCTGCTGGTGCGGGTGCCGCGCAGCGAGAAGCCCGTCGAGGCGGGCCCCGGGCCCCTCGACGGGGTGCAGGTCTCGGCGAAGAACGCCGTGCGCACCCCGCAGTTCTGGTGCCTGTGGCTCGTGCTGTGCATGAACGTGACCGCGGGCATCGGCATCCTGGAGAAGGCCGCCCCGATGATCACCGACTTCTTCGCGGACACCTCCACCCCGGTGTCGGTCTCGGCCGCCGCCGGCTTCGTGGGGCTGCTCTCGGCGGCGAACATGGCGGGCCGGATCGGCTGGTCCTCCACGTCCGACCTGATCGGGCGCAAGAACATCTACCGTGTCTACCTCGGCGTGGGCGCGGTGATGTACCTGCTGATCTCGCAGTTCGGGGACTCCTCCAAGCCCCTGTTCATCATCTGCGCGCTGGTGATCCTCTCCTTCTACGGGGGTGGCTTCGCGACCGTCCCCGCCTACCTCAAGGACCTCTTCGGCACCTACCAGGTCGGCGCGATCCACGGCCGGCTGCTCACCGCCTGGTCCACGGCCGGGGTCCTCGGCCCGTTGATCGTCAACTGGATCGCGGACCGGCAGAAGGACGCGGGCAAGCACGGCGCCGCGCTCTACGACACCTCGTTCCTGATCATGATCGGGCTGCTGGTCGTCGGCTTCGTCGCCAACGAGCTGATCCGCCCGGTCCACGTACGCCACCACATCCCCGCACCGAGGGAGGCAGCCGATGACGACTCCGTCCAGTCCCAGCAGTCCGCCTGACCGGCGGGCCCTGATCGCCTTCTCCTGGCTCTGGGTGGGGGCACCGCTCTGTTACGGCCTGTACGAGCTCGTACTCAAGGTCAAACAGCTGTTCACGGGGTGAGGTCCGGGCGTCTGTGCGGACCGTGCGCGCGCGTCCGAGGGTCTGACAGAAGCCGACAAGCCTGGCGCCCCTTTCCTGTGGCATCACCTGACGTCGTACCCATGGGTCACTGATCAGACTGGAGGATCTCGCTACCCAAGGCAACGAGGGAGACCCCCCATGAACGGCTCACGCATCGCGGCCGTCGGCCACTACCAGCCCGCCAAGGTCCTCACCAACGAGGACCTGGCGGGCCTGGTCGACACCAGTGACGAGTGGATCAAGAGCCGGGTGGGCATCCGTACGCGCCACATCGCCGGACCCGACGAACCCGTCGACGAGCTGGCCGGCCACGCCGCGGCCAAGGCGCTCGCGGCCGCCGGACTGGCCCCCGACGACATCGACCTGGTGCTGGTCGCCACCTCGACGGCCGTCGACCGCTCCCCGAACATGGCCGCCCGGGTCGCGCACCGCCTGGGCATCCCGTCCCCCGCGGCCATGGACGTCAACGTGGTCTGCGCGGGCTTCACCCACGCGCTCGCCACCGCGGACCACGCCGTTCGCGCGGGGGCGGCGACCCGGGCCCTGGTCATCGGCGCGGACAAGATGTCGGACGTGACGGACTGGACCGACCGCACCACCTGCGTCCTGGTCGGGGACGGCGCGGGGGCCGCCGTCGTCGAAGCCGCCGCGCCCGGCACCGAGCCGGGGATCGGGCCCGTGCTGTGGGGCTCGGTGCCCGAGATGGGGCACGCCGTACGCATCGAGGGCACCCCGGCGCGGTTCGCGCAGGAGGGCCAGAGCGTCTACCGCTGGGCGACGACCCGGCTCCCGGCGATCGCCCGGCAGGCCTGCGAGCGGGCCGGACTCACGCCCGAGGAGCTCGCCGGAGTCGTCCTGCACCAGGCGAACCTGCGCATCATCGAGCCCCTCGCGCAGAAGATCGGCGCCGTGAACGCGGTGGTCGCGCGCGATGTCGTGGACTCCGGGAACACCTCCGCCGCCAGCATCCCGCTCGCCCTCTCCAAGCTCGTCGAACGCGGTGAGATCGGCACCGGCGACCCCGTGCTCCTCTTCGGCTTCGGCGGGAACCTGTCCTACGCGGGACAGGTCGTCCGCTGCCCCTGAACCCCGTGACCTGCGGCGGAGGCCCGATGTGACGCGGTAGACCGCCCCACCCCCTGGCTTTTGTGCGCCGTAGACTGTAGACGAAAGACAATTGATACTGGCTTTCCGAGGAATCTGGTTCACCGGTGAGCGCGGCGTCCGGCGACGGAGACGACTCCGGCGACGTCCCTGGCGACGGAACGTCTCCGGGACGCGGACGTTCCGGCCGCTGTGTCCACCGTTGCCAGGAGGGGGACCGCGATGTTGTCGACAGGACTGCCGCAGGGGGCGGTGCCCAGGCTGGAGCGGCCCGGCCCGCTGCGCGACCGTGTCTACGAGGCGCTGCTCGAACTCATCACGACACGCGCCCTCCAGCCGGGCCAGCACCTGGTCGAGAGCGAACTCGCCGGGCACCTCGGGGTCTCCCGGCAGCCCGTGCGCGAGGCGCTCCAGCGGCTGAACACCGAGGGCTGGGTGGATCTGCGGCCCGCCCAGGGCGCGTTCGTGCACGAGCCGACGGAGGAGGAGGCCGACCAACTCCTCACGGTCCGTACGCTCCTGGAGGCCGAGGCCGCCCGGCTCGCCGCCGCGGGCGCGGGCTCCGCCGGCATCACCGCCCTGGAGGAGCTGTGCTCCGAGGGCGAGCGCGCCGTCGCCGCCGACGACGTGGACGGGGCCGTCGCGATCAACGCCCGCTTCCACGCGAAGGTCATGGAGCTGGCCGGGAACGCCGTCCTCGCCGAACTGGCCGCCCAGGTCGACCGCCGGGTGCGCTGGTACTACACGCCGGTCGCCCGGCAGCGGGGGGCGCAGTCCTGGATCGAGCACCGCGAACTCATCGCGGCCATCGCCGACCGCGACGAACCCCGCGCCACCCAGGTCATGCGCGAACACACCGAGCACACGCGCAAGACCTACCACGAGCGCGAGAAGTAACCCGCCCGCAGGCACGAGCCCGTAGCGCCGACGCCCGTCCGGGGCACCCATGAGGCCCGCACGCCCCGCGCTTTGTCCTCTCAGTGGAGAAAGTTGACGGCAATCTCTGCGCGACTTCTTCCCACTCCGGGCAGCCGCTGCTACGTTCGCCTCGAAAGCAAGCCACGGCGATGTGGCCAAATCTCGTTGGACACAGGCCGATTGAGGCGGGGAGGGGCTCGTGAGACGCATGACGGCTCGACCCGCGAACGCGCACCAGGCGCGACTGCTGCGCCTGTTGCGAGACGGCGGCCCCAACTCCCGTGCCCAGCTCGGTGACCAGGTCGACCTCTCCCGGTCGAAGCTGGCCGTCGAGGTGGAACGGCTCCTGGAGACCGGGCTCGTCGTCGCCGACGGTCTCGCCGCATCCCGCGGCGGCCGGCGCTCCCACAACATCCGGCTGGCCCCGGCGCTGCGCTTCCTCGGCGTGGACATCGGGGCGACCTCGATCGACGTGGCGGTCACCAACGCCGAACTGGAGGTGCTCGGGCACCTCAACCAGCCCATGGACGTCCGTGAGGGCCCGGTCGCGGTGTTCGAGCAGGTGCTCGCCATGGCGGCCAAACTGAGGTCCTCCGGGCTCGCGGAGGGGTTCGACGGCGCCGGGATCGGCGTCCCGGGTCCGGTCCGCTTCCCCGAGGGCGTCCCGGTCGCCCCGCCGATCATGCCGGGCTGGGACGGCTTCCCGGTCCGCGAGGCGCTCAGCCAGGACCTCGGCTGCCCCGTCATGGTCGACAACGACGTGAACCTGATGGCGATGGGGGAGCAGCACGCGGGCGTCGCACGCTCCGTGGGCGACTTCCTCTGCGTCAAGATCGGTACCGGTATCGGCTGCGGCATCGTCGTCGGCGGAGAGGTCTACCGCGGGACGACGGGCAGCGCGGGCGACATCGGGCACATCCAGGCGGTGCCCGACGGCCGCCCGTGCGCCTGCGGGAACCGCGGTTGTCTGGAGGCCCACTTCAGCGGCGCCGCACTCGCCCGGGACGCGACGGACGCCGCCCAGCAGGGACTCTCGGCGGAACTCGCCGCCCGGCTAGAGGCGGCGGGCACGCTCACCGCCGTCGATGTCGCCGCCGCGGCCGCGGGGGGCGGCGCCCCCCCCCCCCCCCACTTCCGCGGGGCGGGCCCCCCCCGCCCGCCCG
>NZ_JBHWEL010000005.1:92521-102433 GCF_042734135.1 Streptomyces sp. NPDC059668
CCCGAGAGCGGTCGAACCGGGTGTTACTGCCCGCGCGTTCGGGGGGGGGGGCTCAGCCCCGGCCGAGGCTAGGCCGCCCCGGGGGGCGCCCGCGGCCCCGCCACCGCCCTCGACCTGATCCGCGAGGGCGGCAACCGCACCGGCCAGGTCATCGCCGCTCTCGTCAGCTTCTTCAATCCGGGCCTGGTGGTGATCGGCGGTGGGGTGACGGGCCTCGGCCACACCCTGCTCGCCGCGATCCGCACCCAGGTCTACCGTCAGTCGCTGCCGCTCGCGACGGGCAACCTGCCCATCGTCCTGGGGGAGTTGGGCCCTGCCGCCGGAGTCATCGGCGCGGCACGGCTCATCAGCGACCACCTCTTCTCACCCGCGTAACCACAACCGCAGCCGTACCCCGTACCCGCATCAGCGCCACGCGCTCCGCCGTCGCTGCCCTGCTCCGCCCTGCCCTGCCGCGCTCCACCCCGCTCTCCGCGCCGCCCCGCCCTGCCCTGAAACCGGCCCGCACGCCCGCCAAGGGGAACCGTCATGGCACCAGAACCACCGCTGCTCACCATGTCCGGCATCACCAAGTCCTTCCCCGGCGTCCGCGCCCTCGACGGCGTCGACCTGGACGTCCAGGCCGGCGAGGTCCACTGTCTGCTCGGCCAGAACGGGGCCGGGAAGTCCACCCTCATCAAGGTCCTGGCCGGCGCGCACCAGCCCGACGACGGCACGATCTCCTGGCGCGGCGAACCCGTCGCGCTCCGCTCCCCGATCGCGGCCATGCGCCTCGGCATCGCCACCATCTACCAGGAACTCGACCTGGTGGAGGGCCTGTCGGTGGCCGAGAACGTCCACCTCGGACACGAACCCACCTCGGCCGGTTTCGTCGTACGGGGGAAGGCGGCGCGCGCCTCGACGGCCGCGCTGCTCGAACGGCTCGGACACCCCGAGATCGACCCGGCCCGGCTCGTCGGTGAACTCTCCGCCGCCCAGCGGCAGATCGTCTCCATGGCACGGGCGCTGTCCCACGAGGTACGCCTCATCGTCATGGACGAACCGTCCGCGGCCCTCGACCCGGACGAGGTCGACAACCTCTTCCGCATCGTCGCCGGCCTCACCGCCGACGGCGTCGCCGTCGTCTACATCTCGCACCGGCTGGAGGAGATCCGCCGCATCGGCGACCGCGTGACCGTGCTCAAGGACGGCCGGGCCGTGGCGGGCGGTCTCCCCGCGAAATCCACCCCGACCCGCGAGGTCGTCGCGCTGATGACGGGCCGCAACGTGGAGTACGTCTTCCCGGACCGGCCCGCACATCGGTCCACGGCCGAGCCCGTGCTGCGGGTCCGGGGACTGGCCCGTGCGGGGGAGTTCGCCCCGCTGGACCTCGATCTGCGCCCGGGCGAGATCGTCGGCCTGGCCGGACTCGTCGGCTCCGGACGCTCCGAGATCCTGGAGACGATCTACGGCGCGCGCCGGCCGACCGCCGGCCAGGTCCACGTGGACGGACGGCCGTTGCGGCCGGGCAGCGTCCGTGCCGCCGTCCGCGCCGGACTCGGGCTCGCCCCCGAGGAACGCAAGGCCCAGGCCCTGCTGATGCTGGAGTCCGTCACCCGCAACGTCTCCGTCTCCTCCATGTCCCGCTTCGCCCGCGGCGGTTGGATCGACCGCGGCGCCGAACGGGGGGCGGCACGGACGGCGACCCGCGAACTGTCGCTGCGCCCGGACAACCCCTCGGTCCCGGTCCGGACTCTGTCCGGCGGCAACCAGCAGAAGGCGGTCCTGGCGCGCTGGCTGCTGCGCGGCTGCCGGGTGCTGCTCCTCGACGAGCCGACCCGCGGTGTCGACGTCGGCGCCCGTGCCGAGCTCTACGCGGTCATCCGGCGCCTCGCCGACGAGGGCCTGGCCGTCCTGCTGGTGTCGAGCGAAGTGCCCGAGGTGCTGGGGCTCGCCGACCGCGTGCTGGTGCTGCGCGAGGGCCGGGTCGTGCACACCGCCCCCGCGGGGGAGCTCGACGAACACCGTGTACTCGACCTCGTCATGGAAGGAAGTCCGGCATCATGACGCAGCCCGTGTCCCCGCCCCGGGACAGCACCGGCAAGGTGCCACCGATGGGTGAACTCCCCGCCTGGCGCACCCTCGGTGCCCGCGCCGACGTGCGCACCCTCTCGCTGCTCGGCGTGCTCGTCGCCCTGATCGTCATCGGCGGCATCACCAAGCCCGACGAGTTCCTCGACACCCGCAACCTCCAACTCGTCCTCACCCAGGCCTCGGTGATCGGCGTGGTCACCGTCGGCATGACCTTCGTGATCACCTCGGGCGGCATCGACCTGTCGGTCGGCGCGATCGTCGCGCTCTCCTCGGTGTGGGCGACCACGGTGGCCACCCAGGAGTACGGCTTCGCGGGCATCCTCTTCACCGCGGTGCTGGTCGGTGTCGGCTGCGGCCTGGTCAACGGCCTGCTCATCGCGTACGGCGGCATGGTGCCGTTCATCGCGACGCTCGCCATGCTCGCCTCGGCCCGCGGCCTAGCGCTCCAGATCACCGACGGCAGGACCCAGATCGTCAGCGTGGACGGCGTCCTGAAACTCGGCGAACGCGACTCGTACGTGCTCGGCGTCCCCCCGCTGGTCCTGGTCTTCGCCGTCGTCACGGTCATCGGCTGGCTGATCCTCAATCGCACCACCTTCGGCCGCCGCACGGTCGCCGTCGGCGGCAACGCGGAGGCGGCCCGGCTCGCCGGCATCGACGTACGACGTCAGCGGCTGTACCTCTACCTGCTCTCCGGGCTGTGCTGCGGCATCGCCGCCTTCCTGCTGGTCATCCTGTCCGGCTCGGGCCAGAACACCAACGGCAACCTCTACGAACTCGACGCCATCGCGGCCGCGATCATCGGCGGCACGCTGCTCACCGGGGGCCGCGGCACCATCACCGGCTCCGTTCTCGGCGTACTGATCTTCACCACGATCACCAACATCTTCGCGCTGAACAACCTGCAGAGCGACGTCCAGCAGATCGCCAAGGGCGCGATCATCGTCGCCGCGGTCCTGGTCCAGCGGCGCACCGCAAGCACGACCTGACACGGGAAGGGTTCACCGCCATGCCAGCACCCACGCACGTCACCAGCCGCCGAGGACTGCTCCTCGGGACCGCCGCCGTCTCGGCCGGCGCTCTCCTGACCGGCTGCACCAGCAACGACACCAAGGACGAGAAGCCGGCCTCCAACGACCGGCCGGCCGCCGACGACAAGCCCGGCAAGCACGTCACCATCGGCTTCGCGGGGCCGCAGGCCGACCACGGCTGGCTCAACGCGATCAACGACAACGCCAAGAACCGCGCGAAGAAGTACTCGGACGTCACACTGGAGATCACCGAAGGCTCCAACGACACCGCCGCGCAGATCGGCCAGATCGAGACACTGATCAACAAGAAGGTCGACGTCCTGGTGGTGCTGCCCGCCGACGGCAAGGCGCTCACCCAGGTCGGACTGAAGGCGATGCGCGCCGGAATCCCCGTCGTCAACCTCGACCGGATCTTCAACACCCCCCAGGCGTACCGCTGCTGGATCGGCGGTGACAACTACGGCATGGGCCTGAGCGCCGGCCGCTACATCGGCGAGCAGCTCAAGGACAAGCAGGGTGCCCGCGTCATCGAACTGGCCGGCCTCGACAACCTGGAGCTGACCAAGCAGCGCACCCAGGGCTTCGACGCGGCCCTGAAGAACTACCCGAACATCAAGAAGGTGGCCCGCCAGGCCGCCGAGTTCACCGTCGAGTCCGGCCAGGCCAAGATGTCCCAACTCCTCCAGGCCCAGCCCAAGTTCGACGCCCTGTGGAACCACGACGACGACCAGGGCGTGGGCGCGCTGCGCGCGATCGAACAGGCCGGGCGGGACGACTTCCTGATGGTGGGCGGCGCGGGCGCGCTCTCCGCCTTCCAGGCCATCGAGGCGGGCAACAGCGTCCTGAAGGCCACGGTCCTGTACCCGCCGACCATGGCCGCGTCCGCGATCGACCTGGCCCGCGCGCTCGGTCAGGGCAAGGGGGTGGGTGGCCTCGCCGAGTTCGAGATCCCGGCCTCGATCACGTTGTACTCCGCCGTCGTCGACAAGGACAACGTCGGTCAGTACATGTCCACCGGCTTCAAGTGATCCGCCGCGTCCACAGCCCCCACAGCGTCACGACGGCGCACGACGACGAGGAGGACATCCGCATGGGAGAGCCGCACCAGGGCGAGCGGGCCGGGGCGGAGGCGGCCCGAGTGGAGCAGGCAGGGGCGGCGGCACCCGCGGGGGACGCCACCGTGAGGGAGACGGTGGCCCTGCGGGAGGCGGCGCCGGGGGAGTCCCCGGTGCGGAGGACGTCGGCGGGAAGCACCCCGGTACGGGGGTCCTGGGTGCGGGAGGCGGACAAGCCGGTGCTCGGCGTGGGCATGGTCGGGTACGCGTTCATGGGTGCCGCCCACTCCCAGGGCTGGCGCACCGTGGGCCGCGTCTTCGACCTGCCGCGCCGCCCGGTCCTCGCCGCGGTCTGCGGCCGTGACGCGGAAGCCGTCCGCGCCATGGCCGACCGGCACGGCTGGGCCGCCGCCGAGACCGACTGGCGTGCGCTGATCGCCCGTGACGACGTCGACCTCGTCGACGTCTGCACCCCCGGCGACAGCCACGCCGAGATCGCGCTCGCCGCCCTGGCCGCGGGCAAGCACGTGCTGTGCGAGAAGCCGCTCGCCAACACCGTCGAGGAGGCGGTGGCGATGACGGAGGCCGCCGAAGCCGCCGCCGCCCGGGGCCAGGTGGCCATGGTCGGCTTCAACTACCGCCGGCTGCCCGCGACCTCACTGGCCCGGACCATGGTCGCGGAGGGGCGGCTCGGCACCCTGCGGCACGTACGGGTGACGTACCTTCAGGACTGGCTGGTGGACCCGGAGTTCCCGCTCACCTGGCGGCTGCGCCGGGAACGCGCGGGATCCGGCGCGCTCGGCGACCTCGGGGCACACATCGTCGACCTCGCCCAGTACCTGGCGGGCGAACCGGTCGTCGGGGTCTCCGCGCTCACCGAGACCTTCGTGCGGCAGCGACCGCTCCCCGCCGCCGCGTCGAGCGGTCTGTCCGCCGTACCGGACGCGGCCGGCCTCGGCACCGTGACCGTCGACGACGCCGCCCTCTTCACCGGCCGTTTCGCCTCCGGGGCCCTCGCCTCCTTCGAGGCGTCCCGGTTCGCCACCGGACGCAAGAACGCCCTGCGCATCGAACTCAACGGCGAGCACGGTTCGTTGGCCTTCGATCTGGAGCGGCTCAACGAACTCTCGTACCACGACCACACCGAGCCGGGCACCCACGCGGGATTCCGCCGCATCCTCGTCACCGAGCCCGACCATCCCTACCTGGACGCCTGGTGGCCGCCGGGCCACGGCCTCGGCTACGAACACACCTTCACCCACCAGGCGCACGACCTGGTGCAGGCCGTGGCGGCGGGCCGGCGGCCGGTGCCGTCCTTCGCCGACGGCCTCCAGGTCCAGCGGGTCCTCGCGGCGGTCGAGGAGAGCGCCGAGAAGAACTCCGTCTACACCCCCGTGGCCGTCACACCCGTGACAGCCGCCTCCCCAGCGGTTCGAGGAGACCTCTAGCCATGCCGCGCACCTTCACACTCTTCACCGGCCAGTGGGCTGACCTGCCGCTCGAGGAGGTCTGCCGCCTCGCCCGCGACTTCGGCTACGACGGACTCGAACTCGCCTGCTGGGGTGACCACTTCGAGGTGGACAAGGCCCTGGCCGATCCCGCCTACGTCGAGTCCCGGCACGCGCTCCTCGACAAGTACGGCCTCAAGTGCTGGGCGATCTCCAACCACCTGGTCGGCCAGGCCGTCTGCGACGCCATCATCGACGAACGCCACCGCGCCATCCTGCCCGCCCGCATCTGGGGCGACGGCGAACCCGAGGGCGTACGGCAGCGGGCCGCCGCCGAGATCGCCGACACCGCGCGCGCCGCGGCGGCCCTCGGGGTCGACACCGTCATCGGCTTCACCGGCTCGGCCATCTGGCATCTGGTCGCCATGTTCCCACCCGCGCCCGAGTCGATGATCGCCCGCGGCTACGAGGACTTCGCGACACGCTGGAACCCCATCCTGGACGTCTTCGACGCGCAGGGCGTGCGGTTCGCGCACGAGGTCCACCCCAGCGAGATCGCCTACGACTACTGGACCACCCACGAGGCCCTGAAGGCGGTCGACCACCGGCCGGCGTTCGGGCTGAACTTCGACCCCTCGCACTTCGTGTGGCAGGACCTCGACCCGGTCGGCTTCCTCTACGACTTCCGCGACCGCGTCTACCACGTCGACTGCAAGGAAGCCCGCAAGCGGCTCGACGGGCGCAACGGCCGCCTGGGATCGCACCTGCCCTGGGGAGATCCGCGCCGCGGCTGGGACTTCGTCTCCGCGGGCCACGGCGACGTGCCCTGGGAGGACGTCTTCCGCATGCTGCGCTCCATCGACTACACGGGCCCCGTCTCGGTCGAGTGGGAGGACGCCGGAATGGACCGGCTCCAGGGCGCACCCGAGGCCCTGACCCGTCTCAAGGCCTACGACTTCGAGCCGCCGTCGGCCTCCTTCGACGCGGCGTTCGGCGGCAACGACTAGTACCGCGGCGGGCCGCGTTCGTCCCCTCGGGCGAACGCCGCCCGCGGCGGTGCACCGGGCCACAGCACACGGTCCACATGCTTCCGGGGTGACGGCGCACCCCGGCGTACCGCACCCGCCCGTACGACCAGCCCCTTCATGGAGGCATTTCGTGCACCCGAACGACCGGAACAACAGCCGCACCCACCACTTACGACGTCCCAGACTCCGTGGGGCACTCGCCCTGCTCAGCGGCGCGCTGCTGGCAGCCGCGTCCCTCACCCTCACCGCCCCCGCGGCCGGCGCAGCCGTCGCCGGCCCGGACAAGGCCGCCGCCGAGGACTTCCAGCAGGTCACCCTCGCCAAGGGCGAACCGGAGGTCGGCGAGCCCATGTCGCTCGCCGTGCTCCCCGACCGCTCGGTCCTGCACACCTCGCGCGACGGCGAACTCCGCCTCACCGACGCGGCGGGCAACACCAGGCTCGCCGGCCGGCTCGACGTCTACACCCACGACGAGGAAGGCCTCCAGGGCGTCGGCGTCGACCCCGGCTTCGCGTCCAACCGGTTCGTCTACCTCTACTACGCCCCGCCGTTGAACACCCCGGCGGGCGACGCGCCCGAGACCGGGACGGCCGCCGACTTCGCCCCCTTCGACGGGGTCAACCGTCTCTCCCGCTTCGTCCTGAAGACCGACGGCACGCTCGACAACGCCAGCGAGAAGCAGATCCTCGACGTCAAGACCTCCCGGGGCATCTGCTGCCACGTCGGCGGCGACATCGACTTCGACGCGGCGGGGAACCTCTACCTCTCCACCGGCGACGACTCCAACCCCTTCCAGTCGGACGGCTTCACGCCCATCGACGAGCGCGCCGACCGCAACCCGGCCTTCGACGCCCAGCGTTCGGCCGGCAACACCAACGACCTGCGCGGCAAGATCCTGCGCATCAAGGTGAACGCCGACGGCTCGTACTCCGTCCCCGACGGCAACCTCTTCGCGCCCGGTACGGACAAGGCGCGTCCCGAGATCTACGCGATGGGCTTCCGCAACCCGTTCCGCTTCAGCGTCGACAAGAAGACCGGCATCGTCTACGTGGGCGACTACGGCCCGGACGCCGGTGCGGCCGATCCGGCGCGCGGCCCCGGCGGCCAGGTCGAGTTCGCCCGTGTCACCGCCGCCGGCAACTTCGGCTGGCCCTATTGCACCGGCAAGAACGACGCCTACGTCGACTACGACTTCGCGACCAGGACCTCCGGCGCGGCCTTCGACTGCGCCGCGCCGAAGAACACCTCCCCCCACAACACCGGGCTCACCGACCTGCCCCCGGCCCAGGCCGCCTGGATCCCCTACGACGGCGCGTCCGTACCGGAGTTCGGCGACGGTTCCGAGTCCCCGATGGGCGGCCCGGTCTACCACTACGACGCCTCGCTCGACTCACCGGTGAAGTTCCCGCAGGCCTACGACGGGAACTTCTTCGCCGGGGAGTTCGGCCGCCGCTGGATCAAGCGGATCGACGCCGCCGCCGACGGCACCGTGCGGTCCATCAACTCCGTCCCGTGGACGGGCACCCAGGTGATGGACATGGCCTTCGGACCGGACGGCGCGCTCTACGTCCTCGACTACGGCACCGCCTGGTTCGGCGGCGACGAGAACTCCGGCCTCTACCGGATCGAGAACGCCACCGACGGCCACTCGCCCGTCGCCCAGGCCGCCGCGGACCGCACCTCGGGGCAGGCGCCGCTCAAGGTCCGCTTCTCGTCGGCCGGTTCGTCGGACGTCGACGGCGACGCCCTGACCTACAGCTGGGACTTCGGCGACGGCGGCACCTCGACGTCCGCCGACCCCTCGCACAAGTACAAGAGGAACGGGACGTACACGGCGACGGTGACCGCCAAGGACAGCACCGGCCGCACCGGCGGCGCGAGCGTGCAGATCGTGGTCGGCAACACCGCGCCCAAGGTGACCGTCGAACTCCCCGGTGACGGGCAGCTGTTCAGCTTCGGCGATCCCGTGCCGTTCAAGGTGCGGGTCACCGACCCGGAGGACGGCCGCGCGATCGACTGCGCCAAGGTGAAGGTCACCTTCGTCCTCGGCCACGACAGCCACGGCCACCCGCTCACCTCGGCGAACGGCTGCTCGGGCACCCTGCAGACCAGCGCCGACGGCGGGCACGACGAGGACGCCAACATCTTCGGGGTCCTCGACGCCGAGTACACCGACGGCGGAGGCGGCGGCCAGGCCGCGCTGACCACCCACGACCGCAATGTGCTCCAGCCCAGGCACCGCCAGGCCGAGCACCACGGCGACGCCTCCGGCATCACCGTCCAGTCGAGGGCCACCGCACACGGCGGGAAGACCGTCGGGGACATCAACAACGGCGACTGGATCTCCTTCACCCCGTACGTCCTGGGTGACGCCAAGAAGATCACGGCGCGCGTCTCCTCGGCGGGCGCGGGCGGCACCCTCGAAGTCCGCGCGGGCTCCCCGACCGGCCGCGTGCTGGGCAGGGCGACGGTGCCGGTGACCGGCGGCTGGGACACCTTCCAGGACGTCGGCGCGGACATCGCACGTGCTCCGCGCGGCACCACCACGCTCTACCTCGTGTTCAAGGGAGGCGCCGGCGCGCTCTACGACGTGGACGACTTCACCTTCACCACGGGCTGACGGGAGGAGCGACGGTCATGCGCACATCGGCACGGATTCCGACCACGGGTACCGCCCCCGCCCTCCTCCTCGGTGGTGCGGCGGGACCGGGCGGGCTCTCCCCGTCACCGGACGGCACGCCCACGTCGTCCGGCGGACCGGGGACGCTCCGGTACACCGGACACGCGGGCGGCTCCTACTCGCCGGAGCTGGACCGGAAGGCCGCCGGGGACGACAACTCCGGTGCGTTCGCGGGCTTCCCCGCCTCCGACGCCCCCGACCGCACCACGGGGGCCGTGCACGGATTCCGGTCCGCCGACCTCGGGAAGCGCGACCGCACGCTGAACCCGCCGGGGGAGTGGAACACGTACGGGAACCGGGTGGAGGGCGAGCACCTCCACGTCCGCCCCAACGGTGTGCGGATCAGCGATCCCACCACCACCGATCCGGCACGGAGCCCGCGCGACGGGCACATCGGCATCCAGAACCACGGAGCCGGCGACCAGGTGTCGTTCCGCAACGTCCGGATCAAGGAACTGCCCGCGAAGCCCCTGGCACACAGGGCGTCTCCGGGCGACTGAGCGGCGGGGGGGGGGGGGGGGCGGGCCCCCCCCCCCCCCCCGCGGCCCCCCCCCCCCCCCCCCCCGCGCCCCCCCCCAGTGAACGCACACCGGCAAC
>NZ_JBHWEL010000005.1:102443-114740 GCF_042734135.1 Streptomyces sp. NPDC059668
GTTTTTCCCCCCACCTCCTATAAATTCTACCTCCCCCCACCCCCCCCGCGCCCGGGGGGGGGGGGGGGGTGGGGGGGGGGGGGGGGGGGGGCCCCCCCCCCCCCCCCCCCCCGTCTCGTCCGCACCTCACCCGCTCCGGCGCTCCTCGACCTTTTCCTCACCTCCGTCACTCCTCTGCGGCGGACGGACGACCAGGAGGCTGCCCATGTCCGCGTCCTCTTCCGAACCCCGGGTGGGTGTGTGGCTGATCGGAGCGCGTGGTTCCGTCGCCACCACCGTCGTCGCGGGCTGCGCGGCCGTCACCGCCGGCCTGCACCCTCCGACCGGCATGGTCACCGAGACACCGCTCTTCGCCGGGTGCGGCCTGCCTCCGCTGTCCTCCCTCGTCTTCGGCGGCCACGACACCGTGGACTGCCCGCTGCCCAAACGCGCGGAGGCCCTGGCCTCGGCGGGCGTCCTCCCGCACGGCCTGCCCGCCGCGGTCGCGGCCGAACTGGAGGCCGCCGACCGGGAGATCCGGCCGGGCGGCCCGGTCCCCGGCGACACCCGGGACACCACCGAGCTGGTGGACGGTTTCGCCGCCGACCTGCGGGACTTCTTACGGCGGCGAGGCCTGACCCGGGCGGTCGTGGTGAACGTGGCCTCCACCGAGCCTGCTCCCACCGGCACCGCGCTGCCCCCGAGCTCGCTGTACGCGGCGGCGGCGCTCGAGGCGGGCTGCCCGTACGTGAACTTCACCCCCTCGACCGGCCTCCACCACCCCGCGCTGGCCCCGGCCGCACGGGCCGGCGGCCTGCCGTACGCCGGCCGGGACGGCAAGACGGGCCAGACCCTGCTGCGGTCGGTGCTCGGCCCGATGTTCGCGCAGCGTGCGCTGGAGGTCCGCGCCTGGTCCGGCACCAACCTGCTCGGCGGCGGTGACGGAGCCTCCCTCGCCGACCCCGCCGCCGCGGCCGCCAAGAACGCCGGCAAGGAGCGGGTGCTCGCGGACACGCTGGGCACGGCCCCGCAGGGCGAGGTGCACATCGACGACGTACCGGCGCTCGGTGACTGGAAGACCGCCTGGGACCACATCGCCTTCGACGGCTTCCTCGGTACCCGGATGATCCTCCAGACCACCTGGCAGGGCTGCGACTCCGCACTGGCGGCGCCCCTCGTCCTCGACCTCGCACGGCTGGTGTCCCGCGCCCACGAGGCCGGTCTGTCGGGGCCGCTGGACGGCCTCGGCTTCTACTTCAAGGACCCGCTGGGCGAGGGACCCGCGGCGCTCGGCGAGCAGTACGCCGAGCTGGCGCGGTTCGCGGTCCGGCTGCGGACACCGCGTCCGGAATCCCGGGAGCCGCACCTCGAACGCCGCGCGCGACAGCCGGGACGCCGGAACCAGCAGCCCGGGCCGCGGCCGGCGCACGGGCCCCGGGAGGAGCGGTGACGCACCCTCGCCCGGACGCCGGAACGTCCGGTTCCGTGCCGCGCGGCGCCGGTCCGCACCTGCTCGCCTGGGCCGAACTGCTGCGGCTGCCCGCACTGTTCACCGTCCCCGGCGACGCCCTCGCGGGCGCCGCTGCCGCCGGTGGCCGCCCCGGACCGCGCACGCTGCTCGCCGCCGGCTCCTCGCTGTGCCTGTACGAGGCGGGCATGGCCCTCAACGACTGGGCCGACCGGGGCGAGGACGCCGCCGAGCGCCCGCACCGCCCGCTGCCGTCCGGACGCGTGCGGCCCGCCGCGGCCTTCGTGGCGGCGGGCGCCCTCACGGCGGCCGGACTGGCCCTCGCCGCCCGGGCCGGCCGTCGTGCCGTCGCCGTCGCGGTGCCCCTCGCGGCCACCGTGTGGGCGTACGACCTCGTGCTCAAACGAACCCCCGCGGGGCCGGCGGCGATGGCCGCCGCCCGGGGGCTCGACCTGCTCCTCGGTGCGGCGGCTACGGGCCGCGGCGTGCGAACCGCCCTGCCCTCCGCCGCCGTCCTGGCCACCCACACCCTCGCGGTGACCGCGGTCTCCCGCGGCGAGACCCGGGGCGGCTCACCGATCGCACCGCTGGCCGCACTCGCCGCGACGGGCTCCCTGACCTGCTCGTTGACGCGCGGACCGGCCTCCGCCCGCACTCCGCCGGGCGCCACGCACGTCGTGCGCGGGGTCCTCACGGCCGCGTACGCCGCGACCTCCGCGCGGCCCCTCCTGCACGCCGCTCTCAACCCCTCGCCCCAGCTCACCCAGCGAGCCGTCGGCGGCGGCATCCGCGCGATGATCCCGCTCCAGGCAGCCCTCGCGGCCCGCTCCGGCGCCCTCGGCCCGGCGCTCCTCACCGCCGCGCTGGCCCCCGCGGCCCGCAGATTCGCGAAGAAGGTGAGCATCACATGACCCCCACGCCGCGCTCCGCGAACTCCGTGCCGGCCCTTTTGGATTCGGCGCCGGGTTCGAGGGCCCCCGCGCCGGGTGCCGCGGACCCCGCGCCGGGCCCTTTGGATTCGGCGCCGGGTTCGAGGGCCCCCGCGCCGGGTTCCGCGGACCCCGCGCCGGGCCGTACGGGCTCTGCGCCGCGCCTGGTGAGCTCCGTGCCGGGCCCTTGGGACTCGGCGCCGGGTTTCAGGGCCCCCGCGTCGCGCCCCGCGAACTCCGTGCCGGACCGTACGAGTTTCGTGCCGCGCTCCGCGAACTCCGTGCCGGATCGGAGGGGGCCCGCGCCGGACCGGACGGGTTCCGCGCCGCGCTCCGCGAACTCCGCGCCGGGTGCCGCGGACCCCGCACCAGACCGTACGGGTTCCGCGCCGCGCTCCGCGAACTCCGTGCCGCGCCCAGGGCGCCCCGGTTCCCGCCCCGCGGGATTCACACCGCCGCCCCCGGCCGCCCCCGGCGCCCTGCGCTTCGGCTACGGAACCAACGGGCTGGCCGATCTCCGGCTCGACGACGCCCTCGCCCTCCTCGCGGACCTCGGCTACGACGGCGTCGGTCTGACGCTCGACCACATGCACCTCGACCCGATGGCCCCGGACCTCGCCGCCCGCACCCGGAGGGTGGCCCGCAGGCTGGACGCTCTCGGTCTCGGTGTCACCGTGGAGACCGGTGCCCGCTACGTCCTCGACCCGCGCCGCAAGCACGGACCGTCACTCCTCGACCCGGACCCGGCGGACCGGGCGCGCCGCGCCGACCTGCTGCGCCGTGCCGTGCGGGTCGCCGCCGACCTCGGCGCGCACGCCGTGCACTGCTTCAGCGGAGTGCCTCCGGCCGGCACCGACGAGGACACCGCCTGGAAGCGGTTCGCCGAGACACTGACGCCGGTACTCGACGCGGCCACCCTCGCCGGCATCCCGCTCGCCGTCGAACCCGAACCCGGCCATCTGCTCGCCACCCTCGACGACTTCCACCGTCTGCGCCACCTCCTCGGCGACCCGCCCGCGCTCGGCCTCACCCTCGACATCGGCCACTGCCAGTGCCTCGAACCCCTTCCGCCCGCGGACTGCGTGCGGGCCGCCGCCCCCTGGCTGCGGCACGTCCAGATCGAGGACATGCGCCGCGGTGTCCACGAACACCTCCCGTTCGGGGACGGGGAGATCGACTTCCCGCCCGTGCTCGAAGCCCTGGCCGCCACCGGCTACCAGGCGCTCACCGTCGTCGAACTGCCCCGCCACTCCCACGCGGGCCCCCACTTCGCCGAGCGGTCCCTCCCGTTCCTCCACCGCGCGGCCCGGGCGATCCCCGACAGCGCCGAAGGGAGCACCCCGTGAACCACCACCCGCGCGCACCCCACGGCGGCACTCCGCCGACCACCGCCGCACCCGCACCCGCACTCGTCCCACCCGCCCTCGCGGCCCTGCGTGCCCGGCTCGGCTCCCGCCTCGACGCCCCCGCCCGAGCCTGGCTCGACCGAGCTCTCGCCGAAGCCGCCGAACACCCCGGGACCCACGGTCCGATCTCCGTCTGGGAGCTGCGGATCGCGGAGGCCGGCCGGCGCTGCGGACACGAGAACGCCGACGGCGCCCGCGTCCTGCTCCTGCACGCCGCCCGCGCCGACACCCAGGCACTCGCCCGCGTCTACCGCCAGGGGACCGCCGCGGAACGCCGGGCCGTCCTGCACGCCCTGCCCCACCTCGTGCCCGGCCCCGAGGCGCTGCCCCTCGTCGAGGACGCCCTGCGCACCAACGACACCCGGCTCGTCGCCGCCGCCCTCGGCCCGTACGCGGCCCGCCACCTGGACGCCCACAACTGGCGGCACGCCGTCCTCAAGTGCCTCTTCACCGGTGTCCCCGTCGACGCCGTGGCCGGCCTGGCCGAGCGAGCCCGCGCGGACGGCGAACTCGCCCGGATGCTCGGCGACCACGCCGAGGAGCGCACCGCCGCGGGCCGTCCCGTCCCCGAGGACCTGCGGCGCGTACTGGCCCTGACCGAGCCCGCCGCCACCCCCACCGGCCCCCACGGCCGATCCGGCAAGGAGTCCTGATGCGCATCTTCGACCCCCACATCCACATGACGTCACGGACCACCGACGACTACGAGGCCATGCACGCCGCGGGCGTCCGCGCCGTCGTCGAGCCCGCCTTCTGGCTCGGCCAGCCCCGCACCTCCGCCGCCTCCTTCCTCGACTACTTCGACTCGCTGCTCGGCTGGGAGCCCTTCCGCGCCGCCCAGTACGGCATCGCCCACCACTGCACACTCGCCCTCAACCCCAAGGAGGCCAACGACCCCCGCTGCGTCCCCGTCCTGGACGAACTCCCCCGCTATCTGGTCAAGGACCAGGTCGTTGCCGTGGGCGAGATCGGCTACGACTCCATGACCCCCGCCGAGGACACCGCGCTCGCCACCCAGCTCCAGCTCGCCGCCGACCACGGGCTGCCCGCGCTCGTGCACACCCCCCATCGCGACAAGCTCACGGGGCTGCGCCGCACCCTCGACGCCGTCCGGGAGTCCGCACTGCCCCCGGACCGAGTCCTCGTCGACCACCTCAACGAGACGACCGTCAAGGAGGCCAAGGACAGCGGCTGCTGGCTGGGCTTCTCCGTCTACCCCGACACCAAGATGGACGAGGACCGCATGGTCGCGATCCTGCGCGCCTACGGCCCCGAGAAGCTGCTCGTCAACTCGGCCGCGGACTGGGGCAGGAGCGACCCCCTCAAGACCCGTCTCGTGGGCGACGCGCTGCTGGCCGCGGGGTTCACCGACGACGACGTCGACCGGGTGCTGTGGCGCAACCCCGTCGCCTTCTACGGACTGAGCGGACGTCTCTGCCTCGACCCGCCCGGCACGGGCACGACCCACGAGGGCAACTCCGTCCTGCGCGGCGGGGAGTGAGCGATGCGCTTCCGCCACCCCGACGGCTCCACCGTCCACCTCGCCTACTGCACCAACGTCCACCCCGCCGAAACCCTCGACGGCGTTCTCGCCCAGCTCCGCGACCACTGCGAACCCGTACGCCGCCGCCTCGGCCGCGACCGCCTCGGCATCGGCCTGTGGCTCGCCAGGGACGCCGCCCACGCACTGGCCACCGACCCCGCCGCGCTGCGCGCCCTGCGCACCGAACTCGACCGCCGCGGTCTGGAGGTCGTCACCCTGAACGGCTTCCCCTACGAGGGCTTCGGCGCCGAAGAGGTCAAGTACCGCGTCTACCGGCCCGACTGGGCCGACCCCGAACGCCTCGCCCACACCACCGCCCTCGCCCGCGTCCTCGCCCAGCTGCTCCCCGACGACGTCACCGAAGGCAGCGTCTCCACCCTGCCGCTGGCCTGGCGCACCGCCTACGACGACCAGCGCGCGGCGAGGGCCCGGGCCGCGCTGACCACCCTCGGGGAACGACTCGACGCCCTCCACGAACTCACCGGACGCTCGCTGCGCGTCGGCCTGGAGCCCGAACCCGGCTGCACCGTCGAGACCACCGCCGACGCGCTCGCCCCGCTCACCGCCATCGGCCACGACCGCATCGGCGTCTGCGTGGACACGTGCCACCTCGCGACCTCCTTCGAGGACCCGCACACCGCCCTGGACGCCCTCGCCGAGGCCCGCGTCCCGATCGTCAAGTCCCAGCTCTCCGCCGCCCTGCACGCCGAACACCCCCGTCTCCCCGAAGTCCGCGCGGCCCTCGCCGCCTTCGACGAACCCCGCTTCCTGCACCAGACCCGCACCACCACCGACGCGGGCCTGCGCGGCACCGACGACCTCGGCGAGGCCCTGGCCGGCGACGCCCTGCCCGACACCGCACCCTGGCGCGCCCACTTCCACGTCCCGCTGCACGCGCCCCCCGCCGCCCCCCTCACCTCGACCCTCCCCGTCCTCAAGGCCGCGCTGACCCGCCTCGTCGGCGGCCCGCGCCCGCTCACCCGGCACCTGGAGGTCGAGACCTACACCTGGCAGGCCCTGCCACCCGAGCTGCGCCCCCGTACCCGGGCCCAGCTCGTCGACGGCATCGCGGCCGAACTCACCCTCGCCCGCGACCTGCTGACGGACCTCGGCCTCAAGGAGCTGCCGTGACCCGCTCGACGCCGGAGCGTTCCGGGCCCACCCCGCTCCTCGTCCTCGACGTCGTGGGACTCACCCCCAGGCTGCTCGACGACATGCCCCGCCTCAGGGCGCTCGGCCGGTCCGGCTTCAGCGCCCCGCTCGGCACCGTCCTGCCCGCCGTCACCTGCGCCGCCCAGTCCACCTTCCTCACCGGCACCCATCCCGGCGAGCACGGCATCGTCGGCAACGGCTGGTACTTCCGCGAACTCGGCGACGTACTCCTGTGGCGGCAGCACAACGGTCTGGTGTCCGGCGACAAACTGTGGGACGCCGCGCGCCGCGCGCACCCCGGCTACACGGTCGCCAACATCTGCTGGTGGTACGCCATGGGCGCCGACACCGACATCACCGTCACCCCCCGCCCCGTCTACTACGCCGACGGCCGCAAGGAACCCGACTGCTACACCCGGCCCCCAGCCCTGCACGACGAACTCACCCAGAAACTCGGCACGTTCCCCCTCTTCCACTTCTGGGGCCCCGGCGCCGACCTCGTCTCCAGCCGCTGGATCATCGACGCGACCCGGCACATCATCCGCACCCGCCGGCCGGACCTGACCCTCTGCTACCTCCCTCACCTCGACTACGACCTTCAGCGCTTCGGCCCCGACGACCCACGCTCCCATCGGGCCGCCGCCGACCTCGACACCGCCCTCGCGCCCCTGCTCGACGACGCCGAGGCCGAAGGCCGCACCGTCGTCGCGCTCTCCGAGTACGGCATCACCCGCGTGGACCGCCCCGTCGACATCAACCGCGCCCTGCGCCGCGCCGGACTGCTCGAGGTGCACACGCAGGACGGCATGGAGTACCTCGACCCGATGGCCTCCCGCGCCTTCGCGGTCGCCGACCATCAGATCGCCCACGTCTACGTGCGCCGCCCCGAGGACCTGGAGGCCACCAGGACGGCGCTCGCGGGCCTGCCCGGCATCGAGCGACTCCTCGACGACGAAGGCAAGAAGGCCCACCACCTCGACCACCCGCGCTCGGGCGAACTCGTCGCGGTGGCCGAACCGGACTCCTGGTTCACGTACTACTACTGGCTCGACGACGCCCGCGCCCCCGACTTCGCGCGGCTCGTCGAGATCCACCGCAAACCCGGCTACGACCCGGCCGAACTGTTCATGGACCCCCTCGACCCCTACGTCAGGGTGAAGGCCGCCACGGCGCTGGCCCGCAAGAAGGTCGGGCTGCGCTACCGCATGGCGGTCGTGCCCCTCGACCCCTCGGCTCTTCGCGGCAGCCACGGCCGCCTTCCCGCGAGCGACGACGAAGGTCCGCTCCTCATCTGCTCCACCCCCCGCACCGGCACCGGCCGCATCGCGGCCACCGAAGTGAAATCCCTGCTGCTCGGCCTGGCCGGACTCGCGTGACACGGCCGGACGAGCGACTACGGAAAGTGAAGCACGCGCCACTGACAACGCGTCCGCCGCGCGTCCCCGCAACTGCCCGGCGGGCCACCGGCCCGGGCACGGGCGGCACCACATCCTCCGGCACCCGGCACCGCTGAACACCGACCCGAAAGAGAGAGACCGTGACCGCGTTCAACGACGGACCCGCGTTCCACGACGAAACCGCGTTCCACGACGAACCCGCAGTCGGCGACGCCCTGCGTCGCACGCTCGGTGTCAACCGCCGACGCTTCCTCAGCACCTGCACGGCCGCCGCGACCGCGGCGATCGCCGCACCCGTCCTCGGCGCCTCCCCGGCCCTCGCCCACGACCGGGGCAGAGGCCACGACCACGATCACGGGCACGACCACGGGCACGGCCACGGTGGTGATCTCCTCGTCCCCGCGAACCGGCGCGGCATCATCCTCTACACCGTCCGTGACGCGACGGGCCGCGACCCCCTCTCCACCGACCTGCCCTCCGGCTTCCGCGAGGTCTTCAAGCAGCTCTCGCGCTTCGGATACCGGCAGGTGGAGTTCGCCGGGTACGGCCAGCACGCCAACGCCCCCGGCGGGGCCAACCTGGAGTCCGTGGAGGGCGCCAGGCTGTTGCGCTCCTGGCTCGACGACTACGGTCTGCGGGCCCAGGGCAACCACGGCTTCATACCGTCGTCCTGGCCTCTCACCACACCCGACCTGGACACCTTCAAGAAGCACCTGGAGATCGCCAACATCCTCGGCATGGCACACGTGGGCACCGGCGGCGACCCCACCGGCAGCGCCTACCGGGCCGACTGGGACGTCGCCGCCGACAAGTGGAACGCGCTCGGCGCCATCGCCCGCCGGGCCGGCCTCAAGCTGTACACCCACAACCACGACGCGGCGTACGGCTTCCTGCTCGACGGGGGACCGCTGGACGACCAGGGCCGGCCCACCCGCAGTTCGGGCATCCGCAAACTGGAGTACTTCCTGAAGGTCACCGACCCGAAGGTGGTCTGGCTGGAGATGGACATCTTCTGGGCGCACGTGGCCCAGTACAAGTTCCCCACGTACACCGCCCACGACGGATCCACGCGGGAGAGGATCTTCGACCCCGCGGGGCTCGTCGTCCGCAACAACAAGCGCTACCCGCTCTTCCACGCCAAGGACGGCACCGTCAACACCACCAACGGGATGGGCTACGACATGGTGCCGTTCGGCACCGGTGTCATCGACTACACCACGTTCTTCTCCCGTGTCGGCGACCGGAGTTACCACAACCCGATGGTCGAGCAGGACAACGCCCCGAGTGCCACCGACCCCGGGCAGTCGCTGAAGCACGCGAAGATCGGTTACGACCACCTCGCCGCCCTCCGCGAGAAGCGCCACTAGACACACCCTGGATCCGGCGCGTCACGTCAGGCGGCCCTCCCCACACCGACCACGTGGGGAGGGCCGCCTGATGTCCGTACGACCGTGCGCCTGCCGTTCCGCCTCCTTGGGCCGTGTCAGCCGGCCGGCTGCGGGACCCCGCTCGACTCGCCGTCGTGACCCGGCTGTTTCAGCAGCAGCGCGATCGCCGCCGCCGCCATCGAGATGCCTCCGGCCAGCGCGTACGCGCCGTTGTAACCCCAGGCGGCGACCACCATCGAGCCGAGACCGCCGCCGAACAGACCGCTGACCAGCTTCCCGCTGTACACCAGCCCGTAGTTGGTGGCGTTGTAGTTCTCCCCGAAGTAGTCCGGGGTCAGGGCCGCGAACATCGGGTAGAAGGCACCGCCGCCGAACCCGGAGAGGAAGGCGAAGAACAGGAAGAGCCACTCGCTCCTGATGTTCCCGGCCCAGATCACGCCGAACTGCGCGAGTCCGAGGACGACGATGACGAACACCAGGGTCAGCTTGCGTCCCCAGGTGTCGGACAGCCACCCCACGACGGCGCGGCCGATGCCGTTGATGACGGCCATGATGCCCATCGAGGACGCCGCCACCAGGGGACCGAAGCCCACCTCCTTGGCGAAGTCGACCTGGAAGGAGATCCCGAAGATGGACACGCCGGCGGTCATCACCAGAGTGATCCACATCAGGGGGAGCACGCCCGTCCTGACGGCCTCCTTCGGGGTGTACTGCTTCACCGCGGGCGGGTTCTTGACGAGACTCGCCGAGGTCCTGGCGTCCCCGCCATGGGTCAGCGGGTCGATGTCCGCCGGCCACCAGTTCTTCGGCGGGTCCTTGAAGAAGAACGCGGTGGACAGGACGACGATCATCACGTAGCACCCGATGAGGTCCAGGACGCGATGGTAGTTCCCGGTGTCGAACGCGTAGTTGAAGATGAAGATGAAGGGCAGGGAGCCGTAGGCGAATCCGCCGTTGACGAAGCCCGTCCGGGCGCCCCGCCGTTCGGGGAACCACTTGCCGACCATGTTGATGCAGGTCGCGTAGACCAGGCCCGAACCGATGCCACCGATGACACCGAAGCCCAGGATGGCCAGCAGCACGTTGCTCAGGTGCGACAGGGCGAGGAAGCCGAGGACGCACATGACCGCGCCGATGTACATGGCCCGGCGAGCGGTCAGGATGCCCTTCTCCCGCATCCAGCCCGCCGGGAAGGCTATGCCGGCCTGGAAGAAGACCCAGACGCTCAGGATCCAGAAGGTGTTGCTCTGCGTCCAGCCGTGCGCGTGGGACAGGGTGTCCTCCGCCGAGCCGTACGCGTACTCGAAGACGCTGATGGCCATCATGGCGATCCACGGCAGGTACACCATGAACTTGCGTGAGTGGCCCAGGATGTCCCGGTCCGTCTCGCCGACCCGGTAGACACGGCCCCGGGCGTCGGTGACTTCGCGGTACGAGCGGTTCGGGGCGTCGGTTCCGGCCGACGCGCCCTCGGTGGCGATGGGGTCCGCCGTCATGTCACGCCATCTCCTCGCCGAGCGGTTGCGGGTTGGGGACGATGCTCCGGGCCTTGGGGGTGCCCGGTGATTTCAGGAACAGCGCCAGTACGGCGGAGGCCAGACCGATGGAGCCCGCGAGCACGAAGGCCCCGTGGTAGTCCCACGCGCCGACGACGACCGCGCCCATGCCGGAGCCCACCAGGCCCGAGATCAGCTTCGAGCTGTAGACCATCCCGTAGTTGGAGGCGTTGTTGTTCTCGCCGAAGTAGTCCGCCGTCATGGCCGCGAAGAGCGGGAAGATCGCCCCGCCGCCGAAACCGGAGACCATGGAGCAGAACAGGAAGAACGGCATGCTGCCCATCTGGCCCGAGACGAGCACGCCGAACTGCGCGGAGCCCAGCACCAGACAGACGATGATCAGTGTGTTGCGGCGGCCGAAGCGGTCGGAGATCCAGCCGATCACACCGCGCCCGGTGCCGTTGACGATCGCCTTCAGGGACATCGCGGTGGCCACGATCCCGCCCGCGAACCCCATGTCCTTGCCGAACGGCACCTGGAAGGCGATACCGAAGATG
The DNA here is from genome assembly GCF_042734135.1 of Streptomyces sp. NPDC059668. Lineage (NCBI taxonomy): Bacteria > Bacillati > Actinomycetota > Actinomycetes > Kitasatosporales > Streptomycetaceae > Streptomyces > Streptomyces sp. NPDC059668. The sequence continues at coordinate 113,759 of NZ_JBHWEL010000005.1, forward strand.
TTGATGCCCGCGGTGCACAGCAGACAGAACCACATCATCCACAGGACGGGTGTGCGGGCGGCCTCCTTCGGGGTGTACTGCTTCACCGCCGGCGGGTTCTTCTCCAGCGCCCGCCGGATCCTGGGATCGGACGACACCTTCAGCGGGTCCACGTGCGGAGGCCACCAGCCCTTGGGCGGGTCCTTGAAGAACCAGCCCGCGAACGCGACCACGAAACAGCAGACCAGGCCCACCGTCACCAGAACGGTCCGGTAGTTGCCCAGGTCCATGTACGAGGTGAACAGGAAGACGAAGGGCACCGAGCCGTAGGCGAAACCGCCGTTGACCAGGCCGGTCTTGCCGCCCTTGCGTTCCGGGTACCACTTGCCGACCATGTTCACGCAGGTCGCGTAGACGAGGCCGGCGCCGATGCCGCTGAACATCCCGAAGCCGAGGTAGGCGACGATCACGTGCGGCGCGAACGCCAGCGAGACATAGCCCAGCACCGTGCCCAGCGCGCCGAGCATCATGGCGTACCGCGCGGGCAGCCGCCCGCTCTCGCGCAGTTGCCCGGCCGGGAAGGCCACGGCCGCCTGGAAGAAGATCCAGACGCCCATCAGCCAGAAGATGTGCCCACTGCTCCACAGGTGGGCGTCGTGCAGGGTGTCCTCGGCGGAGGTGAACGCGTACTCCGAGGAACTGATGCCCAGCATCCCCATCCAGGGGAAGAGCACCATGGTCCAGCGTGGTCGCCCCATGATGTCCCGGTCGGTCTCACCGATGCGGTACAGGCGGCCGTTGCGATCCGTCACCTCCCTGTAGGGGACGGATGTGGATAGGTCGGTGGTCGTCATGTCGGTTCAGCACCCCTCGCGTCGAAAGATCTGGCCAGCGCCCCCTGTCCAAATGCCTTTCGTGTGCGCACGGGTCCTGGGGGGGGGGGGGGGGGGCCGCGCGCGCGCCCCCCCCCCCGTGGAGCACGAGAACGAGGCCCCCCCCCCGC
>NZ_JBHWEL010000005.1:114750-124066 GCF_042734135.1 Streptomyces sp. NPDC059668
GTCGCGCCGGGCGGGGGGGGGGGCCGCCCCCCCCCCGCGCCCCCCCCCCGCCCTGGTTCACCTCATGAACCGCCCCCCAACAGGCCCGCCGCGCGCGCCCAGCGGTACTTGGCGCCCAGGACCGCCACCGGCGTCTCGGTCGTGTACGGGTACGCCACGACCCCCCGCTCGTACAGGTACTGGCAGGCCTCCTCGACCTCGACGTCGCCCGCGAGCGACGCCACCACCGGCTTCTCGACGCCCCGCTCCCGGAACTCGGCCACCACACGTGCGGTGAGCTCGGCGAAGACCATGGGAGGGGTGACGATGGTGTGCCAGTAACCGAGGACCAGGGCGTGGATGCGCGGATCCTCCAGCCCCAGCCGGATCGTCGCCTCGTACGTCGACGGAGGCTCGCCGCCCGTGATGTCGACCGGGTTGCCCGCGGCCCCGAAGGGCGGGATGAACGCCCTGAAGGACGCGTCCAGGTCCGGCGGGATGTCCATCAGGGTCAGGCCGTTGTCCGTCACCGCGTCGGAGAGGAGGACGCCGCTGCCGCCCGCGCCCGTGATGATCACCACGTTGTCGCCCTGGGGGGTGGGCAGCACCGGCAGTCCGCGCGCGTACTCCAGCATGTCGCGCAGCCCGGGAGCCCTGATGACGCCGGCCTGTTTCAGGATGTCCTCGTACACGGCGTCGTCGCCCGCGAGGGCGCCCGTGTGCGAACCGGCGGCCTTCGCCCCGGCGGCGGTACGGCCCGCCTTCAGGACCACGACCGGCTTCTTGGGGACCGTCGCGCGAGCGGCCTCGACGAAGGCGCGGCCGTCCTTGAGGTCCTCCAGGTGCATCGCGATGCACTCGGTGTGCGGGTCCTCGCCGAACCAGGTCAGCAGGTCGTCCTCGTCCAGGTCCGACTTGTTGCCGAGTCCGACGATCGCGGAGACGCCCGTCTTCGTGGTGCGCGCGAAACCCAGGATGGCCATGCCGATGCCGCCGGACTGCGAGGTCAGCGCGACACCGCCCTTGACGTCGTACGGCGTGCAGAACGTGGCGCAGAGGTCCTGCCAGGTCGAGTAGTAGCCGTAGATGTTCGGCCCGAGCAGCCGGATGCCGTGCCGCTCGGCGATCGCCACGATCTCGTCCTGGAGCGCCTGTTCACCGGTCTCCGCGAATCCGGAGGGGATCAGTACGGCGTTGGGGACGCCCTTGCGCCCCACCTCCTCCAGGGCCGAGGCCACGAACTTGGCGGGGATCGCGAAGACCGCCACATCCACCTTACCGGGAACGTCCGTGACACTCTTGTACGCCTTGCGGCCCACGATGTCATCGGCCTTGGGGTTCACCGGGTGGATCTCGCCGGCGAAACCGCCGTCGACGAGGTTGCGCATCACCGAGTTCCCGATCTTGCCCTGCTCGTTGGAGGCACCGATCACCGCCACGGAGGACGGCCGCATCAGCCGGCGCATCGAGGTGAGGATCTCCTCGCGGCCGTACTTGCGCCGCTCCTTGGGGAGCGACTCGGCGAGGATCACCCGGATGTCCGCGGCGACGGCACCCTCCGGCGTGGCGATCACCGGGTTGAGGTCGACCTCGGCTATCTCCGGGAAGTCCGCGACGAGTTCGGAGACCCGGCGGATCTGCTCGGCGATCGCCCACCGGTCCACCGGCGGCGCGCCCCGCACCCCGCGCAGGACCTCGGCCGCCCGGATCGAGTCCAGCATCGACAGCGCCTCGTCGGCGCTCACGGGGGCGAGCCGGAAGGTGACGTCCTTGAGGACCTCGACCAGTACACCGCCGAGCCCGAACGCCACCACCTTCCCGAAGGTCGGGTCGGTCACCGCGCCGACGATGACCTCCTGCCCCCGGGGGAGCAGTTCCTGCACCTGGACGCCCTCGACAAGGGCCCGCGGGTCGTAGGCTTTCGCGTTCTCGACGATCCGGTGGAAGGCGGCGCGCACCTCCGCCGCGCCCTCCACACCGACGACGACACCGCTGGCCTCCGTCTTGTGCAGGATGTCGGGGGAGACGATCTTCATCACGACGGGCCCGCCGAACCGTGCCGCGTACGCCACGGCCTCGTCCACGTCCCTCGCCAGTTCCTCGCCCGGTACGGCGATCGCGTACGCGTCGGCGAGCACCTTGCCCTCGGGCGCGGTGAGGGCGGTACGTCCCTCGGCCCGCACGGCGTCGAGGAGCGTGCGCACCCTCAGCACCCGGTCTTCGGCCATCACTCAGATCACTCCGTTCGACTTGAGCAGGCGCAGTTCCTCGTCACCGAGGCCGAGCTCGCCGATGTAGACCTCTTCGTTGTGCTCGCCGAGCAGCGGTGAACTGGTCACGTCCACGGGGGAGTCGGAGAGTTTCAGCGGACTGCCGACCGTCACGAACTCGCCGCGCTCGGGGTGCGGCACGGTGACGACCATCTCGTTGGCGACCAGCGACTCGTCCTCGACGATCTCCTTGGTGGACAGGATCGGGCCGCACGGGATGTTGTGGGCGTTGAGCCTCTCCAGCACCTCCCACTTGGGGAGGGTGGCCGACCACTCCTCGATGAGCTGGAACATCTTGGTGAGCTGGGGCAGCCGGGCCTCGGGGGTGGCCCACCCGGGGTCGTCCGCCAGTTCCGGCCGCCCGATCAGTTCGGTGATCGGCTTCCATCCGACGGGCTGCACGATGACGTACACGTAGTCGTTGGGTCCGCCCGGCGCGCACTTGACCGCCCAGCCGGGCTGGCCGCCGCCGGACGCGTTGCCGGACCGGGGCACCTCGTCGCCGAAGTCCTCGTTGGGATATTCGGCCAACGGCCCGTGCGCCAGGCGCTGCTGGTCCCGGAGCTTGACCCGGCACAGGTTGAGCACCGCGTGCTGCATCGCCACGTTCACGCGCTGTCCGCGGCCGGTGCTCTCCCGCTGGAACAGGGCGGCGAGGATGCCCGCCACCGCGTGGACACCCGTGCCCGAGTCGCCGATCTGCGCGCCCGTCGCCAGCGGCGGCCCGTCCTCGAAGCCGGTGGTCGCCATCGACCCGCCCATGGCCTGCGCGACGACCTCGTACGCCTTGAAGTCGGTGTAGGGACCGTCCCCGAAACCCTTGATGGAGGCGTAGACGATCCGGGGGTTGATCTCCTGGACACGGTCCCAGGTGAAGCCCATGCGGTCGACGGCGCCCGGTCCGAAGTTCTCGACCATGACGTCGGAACGCCGGATCAGTTCGGTGAGGATCTCCTTGCCGCGCTCGGTCTTGGTGTTGAGGGTGATGCTGCGCTTGTTGCAGTTGAGCATCGTGAAGTAGAGGGAGTCGACGTCCGGGAGGTCGCGCAGCTGCTTGCGGGTGATGTCGCCGGTCGGCGCCTCCAGCTTGACGACGTCCGCGCCGAGCCAGGCGAGCAGCTGGGTGGCGGAGGGGCCGGACTGGACATGCGTCATGTCGAGGACGCGGATGCCGGCGAGAGCCTTGGCCGACGTTCCTGGGATCGGGGCGGTCGCGGTCGTCGGGGTCGTCGGTGTCATCGGGGGCACCTCACTTGTACATCGTCTGGTTCATGGTTCCGGGGGCGTACGCGTCCGGGTCGACCCAGACGTTGATGAGCGACGGCTTGCCCGACTCGCGGGCGCGGCGCAGCGCCGGGGCGATGTCGGCGGGGTCGCGGACCTCTTCGCCGTAACCCCCCAGCATCTGCGCGAACTTGTCGTAGTGGACGTCGCCGAGGGTGTTGCCGACCCGCTCGCGCTCCACGCCGTACTTCTGGGCCTGGCCGTAACGGATCTGGTTCATCGAGGAGTTGTTGCCGACGATGCCGACGAAGGGCAGGTCGTAGCGGACGAGGGTCTCGAAGTCCCAGCCGGTGAGGGAGAACGCGCCGTCGCCGAAGAGGGCCACGACCTCCTTGTCGGGGCGTGCCTTCTTCGCCGCGAGGACGAAGGGGATGCCGACGCCGAGGGTGCCGAGCGGGCCGGGGTCCATCCAGTGTCCCGGTGACTTGGGCTGCACGACCTGCCCGGAGAAGGTGACGATGTCGCCGCCGTCCCCGATGTAGACGGAGTCCTCGGTGAGGAAGTCGTTGATCTCGCTCACCAGGCGGTACGGGTGGATGGGCGAGGCGTCCGACCGCAGGCTGGGCAGCCGCTTGTCCAGCGCCGTCTGCTCGGCGGCCCGCAGTTCGTCGAGCCACTCCTTGCGCCGCGACGCGCCCCCGTTGACCCGTCCGGAGGCGGCGTCGGTCACCGACTTCAGGACCAGTCCGGCGTCCCCGACGATCCCGAGGTCGATGTCCCGGTTCTTGCCGACGGTCCGGTAGTCGAGGTCGATCTGCACGACCGTCGCGTCGGGGGAGAGCCGTTTGCCGTAGCCCATCCGGAAGTCGAAGGGCGTTCCCACGATCACGATCACGTCGGCGTGGGAGAAGGCGTACCGGCGCGAGAGCTGGAAGTGGTGCGGGTCCCCGGGCGGCAGGGTGCCGCGGCCCGCGCCGTTCATGTACGCGGGGATGTTGAGGGTGCGTACGAGGTCGATGGCCGCCTCGGTGCCCCGGGTCGTCCACACCTGGCTGCCCAGCAGGATCGCGGGCTTCTCGGCGTGCACGAGCAGGTCGGCGAGCCGCTCGATCGCCTCGGGGTCACCGGCCGAGCGGGTCGAGGCGCGGTAGCGGCCGGCGGCGGGGATCCGGGCCTTGTCGGCCGGCACCTTGGCGTCGAGGACGTCGCGCGGGATCTCCAGGAAGGAGGGACCCGGTGCGCCGTGGTAGCACTCGCGGAACGCCATCGACACCATGTCGGCGACGCGCGCCGTGTCCGGGACGGTCGCGGCGAACTTGGTGATCGGCGTCATCATGTCGACGTGCGGCAGGTCCTGGAGGGAGCCCATCTTGTGCTGGGTGTGCGCTCCCTGACCGCCGATCAGCAGCATCGGGGACTCGGCGCGGAAGGCGTTCGCGACGCCCGTCACGGCGTCGGTGGTGCCGGGGCCGGCCGTGACGACCGCGCATCCGGGTTTGCCGGTGATCCGTGCGTAGCCGTCGGCGGCGTGGGCGGCGACCTGCTCGTGACGGACGTCGACGACCTCTATGCCTTCGTCGACACAGCCGTCGTAGATGTCGATGATGTGGCCGCCGCACAGGGTGTAGACGACCTCCACGCCTTCCGCTCTGAGTGCCTTGGCGACCAGGTGCCCACCGGAGATGAGGGTCGAGTTGGTGTCGCTGCTGCCGTCGGGCATGGCGAAGTCCTGTCCCTTCGTAGGGGGTTGGAACGCTCTCGCGGTACATTGCATACAGTCGACGAATACTGTATGAAGCTTGTTATCCCGCATCCGGTGGGTGGTGTCCAGGGGGCGTGCGGCACTTTTAGGCAGGAGCCGAGGTATGGACCTGTACGAGCACCAGGCAAGGCAACTCTTCGAGGAACACGGCATCTTGGTGCCGAGGGCCGAGGTCACCGACTCGCCCGAGGAGGCCCGCGGGATCGCCCGCAGGCTCGGCGGCCGGGTGGTCGTCAAGGCCCAGGTGAAGACGGGCGGGCGAGGCAAGGCGGGCGGCGTGAAGCTCGCCGCGGATCCGGCCGCGGCGGAACTGACGGCACGCCAGATCCTGGGCATGGACATCAAGGGCCACACCGTCCGCCGTGTCATGCTCGCCCAACCCGTCGACATCGAGAGCGAGTTCTACGTCAGCTACGTCCTCGACCGCGCCGCCGGGCGCTTCCTCGCCATCGCCTCGGCCGAGGGCGGCATGGACATCGAGGAGGTGGCCGCGAGCCGGCCGGACGCCGTCGCGCGCATCCCGGTCGACCCCGCCGAGGGCGTCACCCCGGCCAAGGCGGCCGAGATGGCCCACGCCGCCGACCTTCCCCCGCAGACCGTCGACACCCTGGTGCGCCTGTGGGAGGTACTGACCCGCGAGGACGCGCTGCTCGTCGAGGTGAACCCCCTCGTGCGCACCACCCAGGGGCAGATCCTCGCCCTGGACGGCAAGGTCACCCTCGACGACAACGCGCGCTTCCGGCAGTCACGTTGGGGAGAGAAGGACGCCCCGCACGACGACCCCCTGGAGGCGGCCGCCGCGGCCAGGGGTCTCAACTACGTCAAGCTGGACGGCGAGGTCGGCATCATCGGCAACGGCGCGGGCCTGGTCATGTCGACCCTCGACGTGGTCGCCGGCTGCGGCGCCCGACCCGCCAACTTCCTCGACATCGGCGGCGGGGCCTCCGCCCGGATCATGGCCGACGGCCTGTCCGTGGTCCTCTCCGACCCGGCGGTGAAATCGGTCTTCGTGAACGTCTTCGGCGGCATCACGGCCTGCGACGCCGTCGCCGACGGCATCGTGCAGGCCCTGGAGAGCGTCCCGTTGACCAAGCCGCTCGTGGTCCGGCTCGACGGCAACAACGCCGTACGCGGGCGGGCCGTCCTCGACGGCCGCGCGCACCCCCTGGTCCAGCAGGCCACCACCATGGACGGCGCCGCGCGCCGCGCCGCCCGACTCGCCACCGCCGACTGAAGGAGTGGGACATGGCCGTCTTCCTCAGCAAGGAGAGCAAGGTCCTCGTCCAGGGCATGACCGGCGGCGAGGGCATGAAGCACACCCGGCGGATGCTCGCCGCCGGCACGGACGTGGTCGGCGGCGTCAACCCGCGCAAGGCGGGCCGCAGCGTCGAGTTCGACGTGCCCCGCAGCTCCGACGGCCAGCGCGGCACCCCCGTCACCGTGCCGGTCTTCGGCTCGGTGCGCGAGGGGATGGCGGCGACCGGCGCCGACGTCACCGTCGTCTTCGTGCCGCCGGCCTTCGCCAAGGCCGCCGTACTGGAGGCCGCCGACGCCGGGATCGCCCTCGCCGTCGTCATCACCGAGGGCATCCCCGTCCACGACGCCGTCGCGTTCCACGCGTACGCCGCCGCGAAGGGCACCCGCGTCATCGGCCCCAACTGCCCCGGCCTGATCAGCCCCGGCCAGTCGAACGCGGGCATCATCCCCGCCGACATCACCAAGCCCGGACGGATCGGTCTGGTCTCCAAGTCGGGCACGCTGACCTACCAACTCATGTACGAGCTGCGCGACATCGGCTTCTCGACGTGTGTGGGCATCGGCGGCGACCCCGTCGTCGGCACCACGCACATCGACTGCCTGGCCGCCTTCCAGGACGACCCCGACACCGACCTCGTCGTCCTCATCGGGGAGATCGGCGGCGACGCGGAGGAGCGGGCCGCCGCGTACATCCGCGACCACGTCACCAAGCCGGTCGTCGGCTACATCGCCGGGTTCACCGCGCCCGAGGGCAAGACGATGGGACACGCCGGCGCGATCGTCTCCGGCTCGTCCGGCACCGCGCAGGCGAAGAAGGCGGCCCTCGAAGCGGCCGGGGTACCGGTGGGCGGCACCCCGACCGAGACGGCCCGGCTGGTGCTGGCCCGGCTGGAGACGGAGCGTGTCGCCACCGGCGGGTGAGGTGAGACGTCACTCATAGTCGAGGCGCGGTGACTGTCGCGAGCGGACCCGCCTCAGTACCTTCCTCGTACGGAACCTTCCGGTACGGACGCGGCCACCCTCCCGCGTCCGCACCCCGTCCACCCTCCTCCGTACGGACGCGACCACCGTCGTCCTCCGTACGGACGCGACCACCCCTCGTGCGAGCCGATGGACCATGCAGGTCCGGCACGAGCCAGGCACCTCCCGCCCCCGACTGTGCACCGAGAGCGGAGACATCCGAATGGCATCCACCCCCAACACCCCCCTGGTCCTGAAGTCAGGGACGTCCTGGGCCGACGCCTGGCGGCGCTGCCTCGCCGTCGCGCCCGAGGCGTTCCGGGACGACCGGGTCCTCAACCTCTGGGGCAGCTCCTGGCGGGCCGACGGCCGGGCCCTGCCCGCCACCAGCCCCGTCGACGGAAGCCCCGTCGCGGGCCCGCCCCGCCTCGACGGCGCCACCGCCCAGCAGGCCGTACGCGCCTCACTCGACCAGCACCGGGCCTGGCGCCACGTCCCGCTGCCCGAACGCCGGGCCCGCGTCGCCGCCACCCTCGACGCGCTCACCGAGCACCGTGAACTGCTCGCCCTCCTGCTGGTCTGGGAGATCGGAAAGCCCTGGCGGCTCGCGCAGGCCGACGTGGACCGGGCGATCGACGGTGTGCGCTGGTACGTCGACGGCGTCGAGCCCATGGTCGAGGGCCGAAGCCCGCTGGACGGCCCGGTGTCCAACATCGCGAGCTGGAACTACCCGATGAGCGTCCTCGTCCACGCCATGCTGGTCCAGGCGCTCGCGGGCAACGCGGTCATCGCCAAGGCCCCCACCGACGGCGGTGTCGCCTGCCTCACCCTGGCCTCCGCGCTCGCCGTCCGGGAAGGGATTCCCGTCACCCTCGTCAGCGGCAGCGGCGGCGAACTGTCCGAGGCGCTCGTGCGCGCACCGGAGATCGGCTGCGTCTCCTTCGTCGGCGGCCGCGACACCGGCGCCGCGGTGGCCACCGCCGTCGCCGACCTCGGCAAGCGCCACATCCTCGAACAGGAAGGCCTCAACACCTGGGGTGTCTGGGACTACACGGACTGGGACGCGCTGACGGCCGTCGTCCCGAAACTCTTCGACTACGGCAAGCAGCGCTGCACCGCCTACCCGCGCTTCGTCGTCCAGCGCGCCCTGTTCGACGAGTTCCTCGCCGCCTACCTCCCGGCGGTCCGCACCCTGCGGATCGGCCACCCGCTCGCGGTCGAGCACCCCGACGACCCCTTCCCCGCCCTGGACTTCGGACCCGTCATCAACGCGGCCAAGGCGAAGGAGCTGGACGACCAGGTCGCCGAGGCCATCAGCCGCGGCGCCGTCCCCCTGCACCGCGGCAAGCTGTCCGACACGCGGTTCCTGCCCGGCCAGGACACCTCGGCGTACGTCCAGCCCGTCACGCTGCTCAACCCGCCGCCGTCCTCACCACTGCACCACGCGGAGCCCTTCGGCCCCGTCGACACCATCGTCCTGGTCGACACCGAGGCGGAACTGCTCGCCGCGATGAACGCGTCGAACGGGGCGCTGGTGGCGACCCTTTCCACGGACGACGAGTCGACGTACACCCGCCTCGCGCCGCAGATCCGCGCGTTCAAGCTCGGCCGCGGCAAGCCCCGTTCGCGCGGCGACCGGGACGAGCTGTTCGGTGGACTCGGCGCGTCCTGGCGCGGGGCCTTCGTGGGCGGTGAACTGCTCGTCCGCGCCGTCACGCAGGGCCCGGCGGAGGAGCGGCTGCCGGGCAACTTCCCCGAGTACCAGCTCGTTCCGTGACACGCGGGCGGGGGGGGGGGGGGCCGACACCATAGCGGTGTTGAAATACCCATAACACCACCACACCCGCGCGCCCCCCTCGCCCAC
>NZ_JBHWEL010000005.1:124076-168754 GCF_042734135.1 Streptomyces sp. NPDC059668
AACTCCCCTCCTCACAGGCTCGGCCCGTCCCCCGGGGGCGCCCGCTGCGCCCGGCCCCCCGCGGCGGCGGCCGTCTGCTTGGCACCCGAGGGGCGGCCGTCTCCGTGGCATCGCGGCGGCGGCCGTCTGCTTGGCGGGCAGCGGCTGTTCCGGTGACGAAGGATCAGCAACCGCTCCGTGGCCACGGGGGAGCGGCAGCCGCCCCGTGACGGAAGAGCGGTACGTACCCGTGCTGGCGGAGCGGGAGCCGTCCCCTTGCCGGCGGAGTGGGCGGCTCCGTGGCCGGCGGTCGCCCGGTCAGGGGCGCCGCCCCCGCTCCGGTACCTCCGCCGGCACCCGCGTGATGATCTCGTCCACCAGCCACCGTGCGACCCCCGGCGGGTAGGGCTGGGGCAGGCCGAGCACGACGTGGTCCGTGCCGACGCCGATGAGGCCGGTGACCGCGGCCCGGGTGGCGGCGGGATCGTCGTAGGAGACGACGACCTGCACCGACCGGGTGATCTCACGCGGGTCGCGCCCGATCTCCGCGCAGTGGGCGTCGAGGACCCGGCCGCGCTCGGCGACGAACTCCACGCCGTTGTGCGGTGGTCCGGGGACGTTCCAGATGTCGGCCTGCTCGGCGACCAGCCGCAGCAGCCGCGTCCCCCAGCCACCGATCAGGAGTGGGGGCCCCGGCCGCTGCACGGGCTTGGGCTCGTTGCGCGTACCCCGGAGCCGGTAGTGGTGTCCCTCGAAGTCGAAGACGTCCTCGGTCCACATGCGCTTCAGGATCTCGACGGTCTCCGCGAGCCGGGCGACGCCCTCACCGGGCGGGACGAGCGTCAGCCCGTACGCCGCGTACTCCGCGACCGCCGGGTTCTCGCCGCTGATCCCGCCCGCGCCCGTCGGCCGGTGGGTGCCGCCGACACCGATGCCCATGACGAGCCGCCCGCCGGAGACCACGTCCACGGTCGAGGCGATCTTCCCGAGCACGGCGGGGGGCCGGACGCGGTTGCTGGTGACGAGCAGCCCGAGCCGCAGCCGCTCGGTCTGGGCGGCGAGAGCGCTGAGCAGCGTCCAGCCCTCGTGCGTCTGCCCGCTCCTGGGACCGCGCAACGGAAGCAGATGGTCCCAGAGCCAGGCGTCCTCGATCTCGGGGAGGGTGTCGGCCTCCTGCCAGACGCGGCGGATGTCCTCGTAGGAGACGTGCATGGGGGTGGTCTTGATGCCGAAGCGCACGCGCTGTTCGCTCATGTCGATCAGCGTAGCCAATCATCAGGAGAGCTGACAATCAGTTCTGGGTACAGTCCTGGCATGACCGGCGAGCAGCCCCCTGGGTCCCCCAAGTCCTCCGTGCCACCTGCGTCTCCTCCGCCTCAGGTGCTCCTCGAGTCCCGGCTCGGCTATCTCCTCAAGCACGCCCAGCAACGGCTGACGCGGGCATCCGCCGAGGCGCTGGCGCCCTTCGGGGTCGACGGGCACGAGCTGGCGGTCCTGGCGGTACTCGCCGCCGAGTACCCGCTGTCGCAGGTCGAGGTGGCGGGACGACTTGGCGTCGACCGGACCACGATGGTGGCGCTCGTCGACGGCCTGGAGGACCACGGGCTCGTCGAACGCCGTCGCAGCCCCCAGGACCGGCGCAAGAACATCGTGGAGCTGACCGCGGTGGGCCGCGACTGCCTGCGCCGGGCCGAACTGGCCCGCCAGGAGACGGAACGGCGCTTCCTCGCTCCGCTGGGCGAGGAGGCGGGGGCGGCGCTCGTGCGGGCGCTGCGGGTCCTGGTGACGGAGGGGAGGGAGGGCGAGCGGTGACGGTTCGGGAGGGCGTTCGCCGACCGGGTCCGGCCAGTTCGTCCTGGCAGGCCGGGGCGAGCCTCGACGACCCTCGGCGACGGTTTCCTCACCCAAGGTCACCGGCGCGATCCACCCGCGTCCGGCCCCGCACAGCCCCTCCCGGGGCCTGGATATGCAGGTGAAAGGCACCCTGAAACCTTGGTATTGTTGTCCATGTCGCCGCGGGGAACACTCCCGGCCGGGCGGCAGACACCTGGTCCGGGTGGCGGAATGGCAGACGCGCTAGCTTGAGGTGCTAGTGCCCTTTATCGGGCGTGGGGGTTCAAGTCCCCCCTCGGACACCAGCTCAGACCCCACTTCATGTGGGGTTTTCTGTGTTCCGGGACCCTTCGATCACGGAGGCACCGGATCCGGCCGAACCGTCGATCACGCCGACACGGCCCACTCCGCCGTCCGACGGGACGCTCATCGATCACCTCCGAGGTCCCTCCGAGGTCCCTCCGAGCCGAGGTTCCGGGGGACCCTTCGCCGGTGCGGGCGCGCTCACCCCTTGTTCGCCGACGCCCCCGACCGGGCACCAGAAGGCCCGCGTGTCCTCGCGCTCGCGCCGCGGGAACGTGTCGACCGCGGGGCGTCACAAACAGAAAGGCAAGGAGAACACTCTCCCTGCCACTCTCAAGTTATAGCGCGCAGGGGGGCTTGCGGCAAGGCCCCGGTCGCGGCGCACAATCGTCGGCCGAGGCCACAACCTGCGGAAATGGGAGCACGGCGTGCGTGTGTGGGTGTCGACGAACGGGGGCGCGGTCATCCGCCGGCGCGGCGGCGGGTGTTCGGCGCGAAGACGCGGGGGGCGCGGGACCCCCGGCCGGGCGGCGCGGCCGCGCGGCGCGTCCAGGGGAAGGCAACCGGGGACGGGGACGTGCACGACAAGTTCGACGGAGTGGGAGGTGCCGGTGATGCGATCGGCCACCGCGGAGCGACGGAACACGACAGCCACGGAGGTGGCGCGGTGACCGGGCGGTACGTGCTGGATCTTCAGGAGGTCGACGAGACGCGGGTCGCGGTCGTCGGCGGCAAGGGCGCGCACCTGGGCGGGCTGTCGCGGATCGAGGGCGTCCGCGTGCCGGCCGGCTTCTGCGTGACGACGGACGCCTTCCGGCGGATCATGGCGGGAGCGCCGTCGATCGACGACCGGCTCGACGAGTTGGCGCGCCTGAACCCGGACGACCGGGAAGGGGTCCGTACGCTCAGTGCGCGGATCCGCCGGAGCATCGAAGACGTCGCCGTCCCGGACGATCTCGCGGCGGCGGTCGTCGGCGCCGTCACCCGGTTCGGCGAACAGGCCGCCTACGCCGTCCGGTCCAGCGCGACGGCGGAGGACCTGCCGACGGCCTCCTTCGCCGGCCAGCAGGACACGTACCTGAACGTCGTGGGGCCGGCGGAGATCCTCCGGCACGTCGGGCGGTGCTGGGCCTCGCTGTTCACCGAGCGGGCCGTGACCTACCGGCAGCGCAACGGCATCGACCACCGTACGGTCCACATGGCCGTCGTCGTGCAGCGGATGGTCCTCCCGCAGGCGGCCGGCGTCCTGTTCACGGCCGACCCCGTCACGGGCGACCGGACGGTCGCCACCGTCGACGCCGGCTTCGGCCTCGGCGAGGCCTTGGTCTCGGGACTGGTGAACCCGGACGTCTTCAAGGTCCGTCACGGCGAAGTCGTCGACAAGGCGATCGCCGCCAAACAGCGGGCCGTTCACGCCCTGCCGGGTGGCGGTACACGGGAGGTGGCGATCGACTCACGGCACCAGGAGCAGCCGTCGCTGACGGACTCCCAGGTGGTGCGGCTCGTGCGGCTCGGACGGCGGATCGAGGCGCACTTCGGCCGCCCGCAGGACATCGAATGGTGCCTCGCCGACGACGACTTCCAGATCGTCCAGAGCCGGCCGATCACGACGCTCTTCCCGATCCCCGAGAGCGACGACCAGGAGAATCACGTCTACGTATCCGTCGGCCATCAGCAGATGATGACCGACCCCATGAAGCCGCTGGGGCTCTCCATGTGGCAGCTGACGGCCATGGCGCCGATGCACGCGGCCGGCGGAAGGCTGTTCGTCGACGTCGCCCGGCGCCTGGCCTCGCCCGCGAGCCGCGCCGCCCTCCTGGACGTCATGGGGAGAGGCGATCCACTGGTCAGGGACGCCCTGGAAACCGTCCTGGACCGCGACGACTTCATCCCCTCGCTCCCGGACGCGGGGCCCGGCGGGCCGCCCGCCGCGCGCGCTGCCGCCCTGACCGGGACCGCCCCGATCGAGACCGATCCGGCCCTCGTCACCGAGCTGATCGAGCGCAGCCAGGCGTCCGTCGCCGCCCTGGAGCGCGACATCCGGACGAAGAGCGGACCGGCGCTGTTCGACTTCCTGCTGGAGGCCTTCGAGGAGCACAAGCGGGTCCTCGGCGATCGGCTGAGCATGCAGGCGATCATGGCGGGGATGGAGGCCACCTGGTGGCTCAACGACCGGTTGGAGGAGTGGCTGGGCGAGAAGAACGCGGCTGACACGCTCACCCTGTCCGCCCCCGACAACATCACCTCGGAGATGGGACTGGCGCTGCTCGACGTCGCGGACGTGATCCGTCCGCTGCCGGAGGTGGTGGCGTTCCTCCGGGGTGTCGAACGCGTCGGGGACGACACCTTCCTGGACGGGCTGGCGAAGCTCGCCGGCGGCACCGAAGCGCGCGACGCCATCGAGGCCTACCTCGACCGGTACGGCATGCGCTGCGTCGGCGAGATCGACATCACGAGGCCACGGTGGCGCGAACGCCCCGCCACGCTCGTGCCCGTGATCCTAGACAACGTCAGGAACTTCGAGGCGGGCGCCGCCGGACGCCGCTTCGAGCAGGGGCGGCGGAAGGCGCGGAAGAAGGAACAGGACGTGCTGTCACGCCTGCGGGCCCTGCCGGACGGGGACCGCAAGGCCGACGAGACCAAGCGGATGATCGACCGGGTCCGCACCTTCATCGGGTACCGGGAGTACCCGAAGTACGGCATCATCAGCCGTTACTTCGTCTACAAGCAGGCACTGTCGGCGGAGGCCGAACGCCTCGTGCGGGCCGACGTGCTCCTGGAGAAGGAGGACGTCTTCTACCTCACGTTCCAGGAGTTCCACGACGCCGTGCGCGCGAACCGGGTGGACCACCGGCTCGTCCAGGAGCGCAAGGACGCGTTCCGCTCGTACCAGGCGCTGACGCCGCCCCGGGTGCTCACGTCGGACGGGGAGGCCCTCACCGGGGCGTACCGGCGCGACGACGTGCCGGCCGGTGCCTTGATCGGTCTGCCGGTCTCCGCCGGGACCGTCGAGGGCAGGGCCCGTGTCGTCCTCGACCTGGCGGAGGCCGACCTCGAAGCGGGCGACATCCTGGTGACGACCTTCACGGACCCCAGCTGGTCCCCGCTGTTCGTCGGCGTCGCGGGCCTGGTGACGGAGGTGGGCGGTCTGATGACCCATGGCGCCGTGATCGCCCGGGAGTACGGCCTGCCGGCCGTCGTGGGCGTGGAGCGGGCCACCCGCCTGATCCGGGACGGACAGCGGATCCGCGTGCACGCAACCGACGGGTACGTCGAGCTGCTGTCCTGACCGACCGGACCGGCAGGCCCCGTCCGCAGGCCTCCGGCCGGACGACGCCGAGCAGTTGACGGCCGTCCGGCCGGATGGCGGAGAGGCGGGGCGGAGACCTCCGCGAGGGCTGCCGCGGACCGCGCTCTCACCGGGCGCTGGACGCGGCGCAGAGCCGGCGCTGCTCCTGGAGTTCGGCGGTGTCGGCGTCCGGCAGCGCGAGTGCCTGGTCGAAGTCCCTGAGGGCGAGGTCGGGGCGGTCGCCGGCGAGGTGGGCGATGCCGCGGTTCAACAGGATGTCGGGGTCGTCACCGACGGCTTCGAGCGCGGCGGTCAGGTCCGCGACCGCCAGTCCCGGGCGCGACTGCCGGAAGTGCGCCACGGCACGGTTGATCAGCGCGGCCGGGTAGCGCGGGTCCTTCTCGAGCGCCGCGTCGAACGCGGCCAGGGCGCCGTCGAGTTGTTCGCGGTGCAGGAGGACCGTGCCCTTCAGGCAGAGCAGTTGGAGTTCGCCCGGGTGCAGACCCAGCCCGGTGTCCGTGTCGGTCTCCGCCGCGTCGAGATCGCCGGTCTCCAGCAGCAGTTCCGCGCGCGCGATGCGGGTGTCGAGGTCGCGCGGCTCCATCTCGAGCACGAGGGCGAAGTCCGCGAGGGCGCCCGGGTGGTCGCCGACCTGCGCGCGGGCGGTGCCACGGTTGTAGTACAGCTCGGGGAACGGAGGCGCGAGCCGCACCGCACGGTCGTAGTCGGCCAGGGCCGCGTCGAAGTCACCGCGGTCGCGCGAGATCCTGGCCCGTTCCGAGAGGTAGTCGGTGTAGTAGGGGTCGATCTCGATGAGTCTGGTGTAGTCGGCGTGGGCCTCGTCCGGCCGGCCGAGCGCCACCAGCAGTCGGGCCCGGTTGTAGAGCAGTTGGGAGCGGTGCAGGGCCCACTGGTCGTCGTCGAGCCGCTCGTCGAGCCGGGTGATGCACGACTCCACGAGCGTCAGGGCGCGGTGCAGGTTGCCGCGGTGCATCTCGACGAGGGCCAGGCCGTTGTCGTGGAAGACGCTGTACGTCAGTCGTTCGGCCGGGTCCGGGAGGATCCCCGCGATGGCGACGGCGTGGTGCTGCCACTGCACGGCCAGTTCGTGGTCGCGGGGTTTCAGGAACCGGGTGTGCAGCATCGCGATGGCGTAGCTGGTCATCATGTGGATCTTGGGATCGGTGAAGCGGCGCAGCAGGCTCTGGTACAGCTCCAGCGACTGTTCCAGGCGCCCCACCGGGATGCAGGCCGCGGCCGCCTCCCGGGTGAACTCCCAGTAGTCGTGCTCGTGCGAGCGCGGATCGGTCAGGCCGCGGCCGCGCAGACCGAGGTCGACCACGGCGGCGGAGAACCCGGTGGCCACGGCATGGCGCTGGGCTGCGAGCAGGGCGGCCCGTCCGGCCCCGGCGGGGTCACTGCCGTGTTCGCGGTGGTGGGCGACGGCGCCCATGCGGATGCCCCAGGTGGCCGTCCGTTCAAGGGAGTCGGCCCGCAGGTCGTGGAGGCGGGCGCGGGTCCGCGGGTCGGCCCGCCGGTATCCGTCGAGGGCGCGGGGGTCGTCGTCGGTGCAGTCGCCGTCCACATGGACGGCGGCCCACTCGTCCGGGGTCCGGTCCTCGACCGGCTGCTCGGCGGTGCGCGGGACGGGCAGGACGGTCACGTCGGCCAGGGCGTCCTGGAGCTCCCCGGGGAACGGGCCGCCGGTCGCCGAGACCACCACGCGCAGCAGGCGGGGGTCCGCCCGGCGGAGCAGCAGGGCGATCAGCTCCTGTGCGGTGGCCTCGGCGGCGTGCGCTTCCTCGAAGGCGATCTCGAAGGCGGTGCCGTCGTGGATGCGCCGGGCGTATTCCAGCAGGAAGCCGACGATGCCCTGGCTCATGCAACGGACCCAGCCCGCGCCGAAGAAGCGGGTGCGTTCCTCGTACGGTGCTTCGTCGGCCAGGGTGCGCGGCGGCGGTCCGATGAGGTGGGCCAGCTCCGGCATTCCGTACAGGAGGGCCACGCGATGCTCCTCGACAAGGTCCGGCCAGCGCCGGTACGCCTCGGGCAGAACCGCCCGTAGCACCGTGTCGACGCCGGTGTAGGGACCGCGCAGCCGCTGGTGGCAGCGGACCACGAGGGCCTTGCCGGTGTGGGCTGCGATGGCGCGCAGACGGTCGTCGCGCCTGTCTCCGACGATCCGCAGATGGCCCGTCATGCGAGTTCAACCTCCGGTGAAGAGGACGTGGGGGAGTGGGCGGACTTCTTGTTCCGGCGCTTTCTCCGGGACAGCACGAGGAGTGCGGCGATCTGGGCCACGTTCATGCACAGGGACAGCACCGCGTCCCAAAAGGCCGCGTCCACGCCGCCGTTGTCGAGTGCGCGCCCGGCAATTCTGACGTATTCGACCGTCACGGGGACGCTGACGAAAACGGTGATAGCGGCGAACGCGCCATATCCCAGGACGATGAAAGGTCCGTAGAATGCGCCGACCCGGCGGTCACGGGGCGTCCAGTTCTCCTCGTCCACGACCCGGTCTGGGCGATTCAGGAGACGCCATACGCGATTCTTCATCAGGGTCATGCCCGCGTCGTGAAGGTCATAGCAGTTCCACGCGGTGGCCGCCACGTAATAGAGATCGGTCCGGAGATAGAGCTGGAGCTGCCAGAGCATGCGCACCGCGACCGTGAAGGCGAGCCCGAGACAGAGCCGCCCGGTCGGCGAGAACGATCCGCCCGGATTCCGGGTCAGGTCGGCGACGAGCCCGAGCACCGCGAATACCACGCCGTCGCAGACGATTCCGGCGAAGAACGGGAGATAGCGTTTCGCCCGGCGCACGCTGAGCAGCCCGTTGATCTGGGTTTCGGCGACGATGTACGTCAGCCGGTTGCTCACGCTCAGGCGCGTGGGCAGACCGAGGCGCCGGCCGGCGAGGATGTGGAAGCTCTCGTGCAGCAGCAGGAGCGGCACCTGGCCGAGGGTGATGACCAGCTGGACCACGAGGAGCGAGTGCGTGAAGAAGATCTGCCCGGGATGCGGTGCCAGGTCGGGCCGCGTGAGCGCGGCCCACGTCCAGCCGCCGACGACGGCGCCGTACAGCAGCCACGCGGGCGGCGAGAAGACGGCCCGGCCCAAGCCGCGCAGACCCACCTCCGGCGCGGGAGCGGCCGGCTGTGCCCGGTCCTCCTCGCCGACGAAACCGAGCTCCCGCAGGGTGGCCACGAAATCCTGGAGATCGGCCTCCTCTCCGAAAGTGGTCTCGTACCAGTCGGCGGCGGCGCCGAGTGTCATTCCCCGCATGAGCTGCCGCAGCAACTCAGCGCCGTCGGCCGGGAAAACCGCGTAGGAACCGGTGTCCAGTCGGCCGACCACCACCTCGTCACCTTCGGGAACGAAACTCAGTTCGTGGAAAACGAGGCCGTCACCGGCCACAGACCCTCCTCCAAAGGAATTCCGGATAAAGAACCCGGGTGCGCCGGCAGGCGGCGCACCCGAGCGTGGTGCAGTGGGGCGATCAGGCCTGGACGGAGTACGGGCACTGACAGGCGGCCGACGTCAGGCGCACGTCGCCGGTGCGGCGCACCGCAATCTTCTTGGAGCCGGCCTTCTTACGCATGGCGACAGTCGACTTCATGACGGTCCTCTCTCGACGGTTCGCGCACCGACCGGCGGTCGGCGGCAATCAAAGATCTTCCAGCCGGACTGCGGGTACAAGGTCCGATCGCGCCAATCGGACAACCGGGAATCCCGGTTCGGCGGAAGGGTTCACAAGAAAGCGTTTCCGCTCTCCTTCATGAGGCCGAGAACGCTGTTCGCCGCTGATTCCGTCGTGCGGGCACCGTCGACATCGTTGCCAAGGGGTACCGGCAGCCTGTTTTCCCACCTGGGGCCGCACGAAGCGCACGTGCGGAAACAGAAATCCATCGACCGTGCCGCGGAAAGCGGAGTGCGCCCCGCCGGATTCCGCTTGTTTCGAGGTGTCTTTTCCTGGACTTAAAGGAGGGCAATGAAATCGTCAAAGTATCGACCGTTCATGCTCCGCGCGCCGTTTCCCCATTCCTTGTACCCGAAGCAGGACAACGGCTTCCGGATACCGGACGCGGCGACCGGACGGCGAGCGCCGCAGCCGGTCGCCCCGCCCTCTCCTCCGCTTGGGTCCCGGACTTCCTGCCGGCATCGCCGCGCCGTCGGGGCCTCACCGGACCCGCACCGCCCGTGGGCATGTCCCCGTCAGCCGACCGCTTTCGGGCTCCCGAGGAGCGGCCGGCGGCGGACCCCGCTCCGACCGCCGTGGCCGATACGGGTCACGCACGGCCGCATCGCCCCACGCGGACCTGCCGGACGGCCTACGACGCCGGACGGCCCTCTTCCCGTACGGTCACCAGACCGCCCCCCTCAAGAGGCTCGCCGCACCGGGCACAGACGACCCGGGTCTCCACGTCGGCGCCGCACGTGTGCAGGAACCGCGGTGCGGGGGGCGGGTCCTGCAGGTGCCGAAGGCCCCATTCGCGGAGCCCGATCAGCACCGGCTCCAGTGCCTGCCCCGACGCCGTCAGGTGGTACTCGGAGCGGGGAGGGCGGTCCTGGTACGGGCGGCGCTCCAGGATGCCCGCGGCCTCCAGTGACCGCAGCCGCTTGGTGAGAACGTCCCGCGGCGCTCCGGTGTTGGCGCGGATGTCGGCGTAGCGCCGGACTCCCATGAACACCTCGCGCAACACCAGGAGCGACCACCGCTCTCCTACGAGGTCGAGGGTCCCGGCTATCGGGCAGGCGCGCGGCTGGGTGTCGGACATGCCGCAATCCTAGTTGGTTTGTTCTACGAACTCACTGCGCATAGCATCGACCGTACGCCCATGTCAGGTCCGGAGGCATTCGATGAACCACAAGCGCGCCGGAACCGACCCGCTCCTCGTGACGATCTTCGTGTTCCCCGGGGTCCGGCTGCTCGATGTGACCGGTCCGATCGAGGTGTTCACCTCGGCGAACGACTTCGGCGGCGACTACCGGTTGAACATGGTCTCGGCCGACGGGAACGAGGTGACGACGTCGGCGGGGACCCGCCTGGGCGTCGACATGGCCGTGGCGGACGCGCGGGAGACCAGTGACGTCCTGGTGATTCCCGGCGGCCCGGACTGGGATCGGATGATCAAGGACGACGCGCTGCTCGACCTCGTGCGCGGGCTCGACGCGAACTCGCGCTGCACGGCCTCCGTCTGCACCGGCGCCTTCCTGCTGGCCGCCGCCGGTCTTCTGGACGGCCGCAGCGCCGCCACCCACTGGCGCCACTCACGGCAGTTGGCCCTGCGCTTTCCCGCCGTCCGGGTCGAGCCGGACGCGATCTTCGTGCGCGACGGCAAGGTGATGACCTCGGCCGGGGTCACCGCGGGCATCGACCTCTCGCTGGCTCTCGTCGAAGAGCACTACGGGGCCGAAGTGGCCCGCGCGGTGGCCAAGGACCTGGTGGTCTTCATGCAACGGCCCGGCGGACAGTCCCAGTTCAGTGTCCGCGCCCGCGCCGCGCACACGCGTCAGGACATGCTGCGCCGGGTGCTGGACGCCGTGGCGGAGGACCCCGCCGCCAACCACACGCTGACCGCCATGGCACGAAGGGCCGGCGTCAGCTCCCGCCATGTGGCCCGGCTGTTCTGCGAGGAGTTGGGCATGACGCCGGCCCGGTACGTGGAACAGGTCCGGCTGGAGGCGGCGCAGGCGATGCTGGAGTGCGGTGACGATCCGATGGCCGTGATCGCCCGCCGCACCGGGTTCGGATCGCCCGAGTCGCTCCGCCGGGCGTTCGTACGGAATCTCAAGGTGACCCCGGGTGTGTTCCGGGCGCGGTTCCACACCACCGGAGTGGCGGATGCGGGGGTGCCCGCGGGGCCGAGGAGCGAGGGTTGAGCGGCGCGCGGACCGGGACACGGCCGGCACCGTGAGCGGTCCGGTCCTCGCGGCAGGCTGAACGGTCCTTGTGGCACGCTGAACGGTCTTCGTGGCATCCGAGGGCGGGACGGACTCGGCGCCCCGCCTCGCGGGCGGAACCGCGACAGGGTGCCGCCGCGGGCTTCCTGGACCTTTCCACCGGGTCCTCGCCCCCACTCCCACGGCGCCCCCCGGGCAGCCCGGCCGCCGCCGTTCCCCGGCGCGGACTCCCCGCGCCACGCCGGGCCGAGCGGTCCCGGGCCGGGCCCCCTGTCCCGGCCGGACCCTCGCGGGCGTCAGGCGAACGCCCGCCCGACGAGGTCGCGCTGTTCGGCGGCGTGACGCCGCGCGGACCCGACCGCCGGAGCCGAGGCCGCCGGACGGCTCACACACTGCACGGGCCCTGCGGTCAGAGGGGCGACACGCGGCGCGACGAACGTCCACGCGCCCTGGTTGGCCGGCTCCTCCTGCACCCAGCGCACCTCGGCGCCGGACGGGTACCGGGACAGCTCCGCCGCCAACTCGTCGGCCGGGAAGGGGTACAGCCGCTCCAGCCGCACGACGGCGGTGCCGTCCTCTCCCGAGTCGCGCCGACGCGCGTCCAGGTCGTAGAAGACCTTGCCCGAACACAGCAGTACGCGTTCGGTCCGTGCGGGGTCCTGCGTGGTGTCCGGGACGACCGGGCGGAAGGAACCCTCGGTGAACTCCTCCAGGCCGGAGGTCGCGGCCTTCGACCGCAGCATGGACTTGGGAGTGAAGACCACCAGCGGCCTGCGTCGCGCGTCGAGGCCCTGTTCCCTGAGCAGATGGAAGTAGTTGGCCGGCAGCGAGGGGTTGGCGACGGTCAGGTTGTCGTCGGCGCACAACTGAAGGAAGCGTTCCATGCGGGCGGAGGAGTGGTCCGGCCCCTGCCCCTCCAGGCCGTGCGGCAGCAGCAGCGTGACGCCCGACCGTTGCCCCCACTTCTGCTCCGAGGAGGAGATGTACTCGTCGACGACCGTCTGGGCGCCGTTGGCGAAGTCGCCGAACTGCGCCTCCCACAGCACCAGGGCGTCCGGCCGGGCCAGCGAGTAGCCGTATTCGAAGGCGAGCACGGCGAGTTCGGACAGCAGGGAGTCGTACGGCGTGAACCGCGCGGCCTCCGCGCCGAGCGCGTTCAAGGGAGTGTGCTGCCGGCCCGTACGGCGGTCGGTGAGGACGGCGTGCCGCTGGCCGAAGGTGCCCCGGCGGGAGTCCTGACCGGACAGCCGCACCGGCACTCCGTCCAGGAGCAGCGATCCGACCGCGAGTGCCTCCGCGGTGGCCCAGTCGACGTTCCCGCCGTCGAACATGGCGGCCCGCCGGTGCAGTTGGGGCAGCACGCGCGGGTGTGGGGTGAAGTCCCTCGGCAGGTCGATCTGGGCGCCCAGGATGTGCCGCAACGTCATCTCGGCGATCGCCGTCACCGGTCGGCGGGCCGGCGGACCCTCGACTTCGGGGGCCGGCGGCGCTCCGGGGCCGGGTGAAGTGGCCCCCGCCGTCTCGGTGAAGGCCCGCTGGAGCTGCTCGCGGTAGCCCTGCCGGGCGCTTTCGGCCTCCTGCTCGCTGATCACGCCCGTGCCGTGCAGCGACTCGGCGTAGAGCTTCCGCACGGACGGCCGCGCGGCGATGCGGTCGTACATGGCCGGCTGCGTGATGGAGGGATCGTCGACCTCGCTGTGTCCGTGGCGGCGGTAGCAGACCAGATCGACGACGACGTCCTTGTGAAACGCCTGACGGTAGTCGAAGGCCAACTGCGCCACCCGGGCGACCGCTTCGGGATCGTCCCCGTTGACATGGAGGATGGGGGCCTCGACGGTCCGGGCGACATCGGTCGCGTACGTACTCGACCGGCCCACCGTGGGTGCGGTGGTGAACCCCAGCTGGTTGTTGATGACCAGGTGGACGGTCCCGCCGGTGGCGTAGCCCGGCAGCTGTGACATGTTCAGCGTCTCCGCGACCACACCCTGGCCCGCGAGGGCGGCGTCACCGTGGACCACCACGGGCAGGACGGAGTGCGGTTCGTGGCCGTCCTCCGCGAGATCCTGCCGCCCGCGGACGACCCCCTGCGTCACCGGCCCCACGATCTCCAGGTGAGAGGGGTTCGCCACCACGGAGACCGCGATCGCGTGACCGTCCGGGGTGTGGAAGGTGCCGGCGGCACCGAGGTGGTACTTCACGTCGCCGGAGCCCTGTACGGACCGCACGTCGACCGCGTCCTCGAACTCGTCGAAGATCTGGGCGTACGGCTTGCCCACGATGTTGGCGAGCACGTTCAGCCGGCCGCGGTGCGCCATCCCGATGACCACCTCGCGCATGCCCAGCCGCGCGGCGCGTTCGAGCACCGTGTCCAGCAGGACGATGGCCGACTCGCCGCCTTCCAGCGAGTACCGCTTCTGCCCGACGTACTTGGTGTGCAGGAACGTCTCGAACGCCTCGGCGGAGCCCAGCCGGTACAGAATCCGCAGTTGCTCGGCGCGTCCCGGACGCGGCGGCGGAACCTCCACGCGGCGCTGGATCCAGAGCCGCTCCTGCTGGTTCTGGATGTGCATGTACTCGATACCCGTAGGACCGCAGTACGCGTCACGAAGCGTCTTCACGACGTCGCGCAGCGTCATCAACTGGTTCCCCGCGAAGCCGTCGACGGGGAATTCGCGGGCGATGTCCGCGCCGTCGAGGCCGTGCCCCGACGGCTCCAGGTCCGGATGGCCGGCGGACGGCTCGGCGGACAGGGGATTGGTGGCGGCCGCCAGGTGTCCGCGGACGCGATACGAGTGGATCAGCGCGGCGACGCGGACCGCCTTGACCACGAGGTCGGCGTCGCTCTCCCGCTCCCGCGCCGCCGGCCCGGGCGCCGTGGCTCCGGCGGGCGCGGGTACGGCCTCCGGCGCCGAGGCACGGAAGAAGTCCCGCCAGACCCGGTCGACGGAGTCGGGATCACGGAGATACCGCTCACGGAATTCGTCGACGAGCCATTCGTTGATACCGAATTCCGCCTGGTGCGGGATCGAGAGAGCACTGCCTGAAGGTGATACCACGGCGTAGAACGCCTTCTTTCCACATACGGAGACCGTCGCGGGCGGCGTGGCCAGCCGACCACGCCGCCGTTGGGGCCGAGGTGGTCCGCGGCGATGAGGACCGTCGACCTCGTGCGCTGTCCACGAGACTACGAGGGCCCTGCGGCACGGCAGGAGACGCGAGCGTGCCAGGACGGCGGCAGATCAGGACGTGTCCCCGCGCGCGTCCACGGCATGTCCGGATGTGAGGGCCCCGTGTCCTCCGGCACGGCCATGACCGTGCCCCCGAGCCGTGTTCCACGGGGGAAATCCGTCCTCAAACGGACCTGGGAGGGACCTGCATGACCCCGGACGAACACACCGACGGCGTCACCCCGGAACTGATCGTCATCCCCTGCGGAGCACGCAAACTGGACCATCGCGCCCGGGCGGCGGACCTCTACACCGGTTCGTACCACCGCGCGTGCCGAAGGGCCGCCGAGGCGCTCCGGCCGGACCGGCTCCTGATCCTCTCCGCCCGCTACGGCCTGCTCGGTCTCGACGACGAGATCGAACCGTACGACACGCCGCACGGTGCCGCCGACGCGGTGACCGCCCGCCTGCTTCGGGACCAGGCGGCGGAGCGCGGCATCACGGACCTCGACCCCGTCGTGGTGCTGGGCGGCGCCCGCCACGTCACTCTCGCCAAGGCCGTGTGGCCGCACGCCCTGACCCCGCTGAGCGGAACGCGCGGCATGGGCGAGCAGGTGGCGCGCCTCGCGGCGATGGCGCGCTCGGCGGGCTGACGGATTCCGCGGGACGTGTCACGCGGGATGGTCCGAGGGGCACGATCCGCGCGAGGTCCCGCACGACGTGAGCCGTCGTGTCCCGGGTCCGGACGGCGGTCCTCGCCAGGTCCTGATGTGAGGGCGTTGTGGCGCTCGCCGTTGTGCGCCAGGAACGGGAGGCGGCCATAGCCTCGTGGGGCCGACGGGCCGACGGACTTGGCCGCGACCCGCGTTCTGCTGGGCTGCGGCCGCGGTCGGCCGGTTCACGACGGTGATCCCCAAGACGAGAAAGAGGCGTTCCACCCCGTGACACCCCAACCCAGCAGTGCCGGAGCCGTCCCGATCGAGGGCGACGTGGCCCCTGGAGATCCCCTTCCCGCCCGTCCGCGCCTGCCCACGGCGCACGTGAGGGATCGTCCGGTGTTCGGCCCCAGTTGGTTCGCGGCCGTCATGGGCACCGGCATCGTCGCGAACGCGGTGGTCACCCTGCCCCGCGGCCTTCCCGGCCTGCGGACCGTCGCCACGGTGGTCTGGTCCGGAGCCGGCGTGCTCCTCGTCGTCCTGGCGGTCGGCTACGCCCGTCAGCGGTCGCTGCGGCTGCACGCCGCCGATCCGACGCAGGCCCAGTTCTTCGGCGCTCCGGCCGTGGCCTTCCTGACGGTGGGCGCCGGCGCGCTGCAGCTCGGTGGTCCGGTGATCGGTGAACGGGCCGCGCTGGACGTCGACTTGACGCTGTGGTCGGTCGGTACGGTGCTCGGTCTCGCCACGGCCGCGACGGTGCCGTACCTGATGGTCACCCGGCACCGGTTCGCCCCGGACGCGGCGTTCGGTGGCTGGCTCATGCCGGTGGTACCGCCGCTGGTGTCCGCGACGACGGGCGCGCTGCTCGTCCCGCACATGCCCGCGGGGCAGTTGAGGCTGGCCCTGGTGCTCGGCTGCTACGCGATGTTCGGACTCGGACTGGTCGCCGCGTTGTTGGTGCTGGCCATGGTCTACAGCCGGTTGGTGCACCATGACGCGCCCACCGGCGCGATGGTGCCCACCGTGTGGATCGGACTGGGGGCGCTGGGGCAGATCGTGACGGGACTGGGCGCGCTGGCCGCCGCCGCGCCGGGCGCGCTGCCCTCGACGTACGTGCACGGCACGGCGGTCCTCGCGCTGCTGGGCGGAGTCGGGGTGTGGGGCTTCGCCATGCTGTGGCTGGCGCTCGCCACGGCGCTGACGGTAAGGGAGTTCAGATCGGGGCTGCCCTTCGCACCCACCTGGTGGTCGTTCATCTTCCCGCTCGGCGCCTGCGTCACGGGCACCGCGGCCCTCGCGGCCCGTACCGGGTCCCAGGTGTTCGTCTGGGCCGCGGTCGCCCTCTATGTACTGCTCGTCGCCGCGTGGGCGGTGGTGGCCTACCGCTCACTGCGGCACGCCGCCGCGCATGCGGGTGGGTCGCGGGGGCGGGCGTAGTCCGTCGCCAGGGGAGGGCTCGGTCGCCGTCCCCGTGACGAGGAAGCGCCGGGCGCCACCTCGCGCCCGGCGTCCGTCAGTCGCTCAGGATCCTGCGCTTCTGGTCCGCGAACTCGGCCTCGGTGAGCACGCCCTGGGCCTTGAGTTCGCCGAGTCGCTTCAGCTGGTCGATCTTGTCGTTCATGTCGTCGGTCAGCGGGGCCGACGGAGGGAGCGGGGGAGTGGCGACGAGGGAGGCCGCGGCTCCGGGCGCGGCCTGCTGGGCCCAGCGGCCCTGCTGGCGGCGTGAGACACGGTTCGACACAGCCGTCGCCGTGCCCGCCACCACGGCCGTGCGGGCGACTCCGCGGAGAAGACCTGGCATGGTGTTTTCCTTTCTCCCAGGAGCCGTGCGGATGGGAACAGCTCCGCCTTTCGGTGCGCGCATCCCGGCGCGGGACACGTCCGTGAGACGCGTCCATGAGGCACGTTCATTGGACCACCGTGGGAATTCCCGCGCACTTCCGTACCGCGAGTTCCCGCCCTGGGTCCGCCTTATGCGCAGCGCCGGAATGGAGCCGTTCTGCCGGTCGGTGATTCTCGTGGCAAGCTGAAACGTGGCCACCGGCCGGTGACAGGTCGGTGGCGAGGCCTATGCGGGAGGAGCTCGAAATGGCCACCACCGGAATGCACCAGCACGACACCGGAAGCCGTAGCGAAAGCCACGGCGGAGGAATCTGGGTGTCCAGCTGGACCGCCTTCGCCGCAGTCATGATGATCTTCGGCGGAGCGATGGCGATATTCCAGGGGATCGCCGCCATCGTCAAGACCGACGTCTTCGTCGTCACCCGCAACTACGCCTACACCTTCGACATGACGGGCTGGGGCTGGATCCACCTCGTCCTCGGTGTCCTGGTCGTCCTCGCCGGTGTCGCCCTCTTCCGCGGGGCGATGTGGGCGCGCATCACCGGAATCGTGCTGGCGGGCCTGTCGATGGTCGCCAACTTCCTGTGGCTGCCCTACTACCCGGTCTGGGCCATCGTGCTGATCGCCGTGGACGCCTTCGTCATCTGGGCGCTGTGCATCGGAGCGCGGGACGCCCGCGACGCCCGTACCGCGTAGCAGGCCGCCCCGTCCCGGACGGCCCGACGACCCGCCGGACGGGTGTCGGGCCGTCCGGCTCGGACCGGGCGTTGCGGCCCACCGACCGCACCCGGAAGGAGAGACGCGTGGAGAACAGCGGCAGTGAGGGTCGCCCGCCTTTTGCCCACCAGCTCCTCAAGGGGCAGAAGGCGCTGGTGACGGGCGCCAATTCCGGCATCGGGAAGGCCACCGCGATCGGCCTGGGGCGGGTGGGCGCCGATGTGGTGGTGAACTACGTGGCAGGGCGGGACGAGGCGCAGGACGTGGTCCGCGAGATCGAGTCCTTCGGCGTCCGTGCCTACGCGCACGAGGCGGACGTGTCACAGGAGGACCAGGTCGTCGACATGGTGTCGCACATGGTCGGGGAGTTCGGGACCATCGACGTCCTGGTCGCGAACGCGGGACTCCAGCGCGACGCCGCCCTCACCGACATGACCATGGCGCAGTGGCAGAAGGTGCTGGACGTCAACCTGACCGGCCAGTTCCTCTGTGCCCGCGAGGCGGCCAAGGAGTTCATACGCCGGGGCGTCGTCCCGGAGGTGTCCCGTTCCGCCGGGAAGATCGTCTGCATGAGCTCCGTCCACCAGATCATTCCCTGGTCGGGCCACGTGAACTACGCGTCCTCCAAGGGCGGAGTGCAGATGCTCATGGCGACCCTCGCGCAGGAGCTCGCTCCGCACCGGATCCGGGTGAACGCCGTGGCCCCGGGAGCGATCCGCACCCCCATCAACCGCAGTGCCTGGGACACCCCCGAGGCCGAGGCCGACCTGCTCCGGCTCATCCCCTACCGCCGCGTCGGCGACCCGGAGGACATCGCGAACGTGGTGGCGGCGCTGGCCTCCGACCTCTTCGACTACGTCGTGGGCACCACGGTCTACGTGGACGGCGGAATGACCCTGTTCCCCGGGTTCGCCACGGGCGGCTGACCCCATCGGCGGCCACCCGGCGCACACCGCGCACCCCACGTCCGGAGTCCGGAGGAGGCCCCCGATCGTCGTGGTGCTCGGGGTGTCGGGTTCCGGTAAGACCACCGTCGGCACGGCGCTCGCGGAGGAGTTGCGCGTGCCGTTCGTCGAGGGCGACGCCGCCCATCCCGCCGCGAACATCGCCAAGATGGCCGCCGGCCACCCGCTGGACGACGCCGACCGCGAGCCCTGGCTGCGGACCCTCGCCGCGCGCGTCCGCAGGTCGGCCGAGGCCGGGGAGGGGCTGGTCCTCGCCTGTTCGGCGCTCAAGCGGCGGTACCGCGACGAACTGCGGGCGGCCGCGGGCTCCGGGCTCTGGTGTCTCTACCTCGCCCTGGACCGGGACACCGCGCGCGACCGTGTGGCACGGCGCACCGGTCACTTCATGCCCGCCCGGCTGGTCGACTCCCAGTTCGAGACGCTGGAGCCCCTGGAACGGGACGAGCCGGGCCTGACCGTCGACGCCACCGCCGCCCTTCCGGCGAACCTCGCCCTGGTGGGGGCCGCCGTGGGGCACTTCGTCGGGCGAGCGGCCGACTGAGGCGTGAACCCGGTCGGCTGAAGGGGTGGCACGGTCGGCCGAGGGGGCAGCCGGTGTCCGCTGGTCGGTCCATGTCGCGCCGATGCCACTTCGGCCGGCCCGGCCCGGGCCAGGCGGCCGCGGAGGACGGCCACGGTACCGCCGGGCCCTTCCCGGCCGAACAGCCGCTGAGCCTCGCTCCCGGCCCGGCAGGCGTCAGGCCCTGGCCGGCCGAGCTCCCTCGGTCGCGTCCAGCGCGGCCAGGACGTCCGGTACCGGGATCCGTCCGGAGGCCACCATCTGCGCGCCGCCGCGGCGCAGGGCCGCGGCGAAGGGCGCGGCCCAGAGGTTCTCGTAGACCAGGATCCCGGCGGAGTTGCCCGGTTCCAGGGCGTGGCCCGCCTCCTCGATGTCGTCCTCGTCCAGCAGGCCGGAGGACACGCCTTCGAAGACGGCGAGGTCGAGAGCCCCGTCACCGGTGAGGTCGGCGATCTCCAGGCCCGTCACCGACCCGTCGTCCTCTTTTCTGACGAACATCAGATCGAGGATACGGATGAGGCCGCGGTCCACCAGATCGACGAGCAGCGGAAATCCCTCGCCGGTCGTACGGCCGCCGGGAAACTCGATCACCACGTAGTCGATCGGCCCCATTTCGACGAATTCATCGCGCACGGATTCGCTCACGGCTTCACCCCTGGATGGTCATGGAGTCCCCGGAATTCCCGCTGTTCCCGCATGCCATTCCAACATCGGACGGAACCGGTCGCACCTCGGTGCGGCGTTCACCCGCCGGACCCGTCCGGGTCGCCGGATCGGGGCCGTGGGGCTCTCGTTGACCCATGACCAGCAGCGCGCCCGAGCCCGATCCGGACCGGCATCCCGTGGCCCCGCCCGGCGGAGAGCCGCGTCTCTCGGCGGGGGAGCGCACCGAGCTGGACGAACTGCGGCACCGGGTCAGCGCTCTCGAGGGCGCCGGGCCGGCGGGGGCCGCGGGGCACCACTGGCTGCGGTCGACGGGTTCGGTCCTGCTGATCCTCGTCGCCGCACTGCTGTCGCTGCTCTCCGTCGTGGCGGTCTGGGCGGACAGCATCGTGCGGGACACGGACCGCTACGTCGCCACGGTCGCCCCGCTGGCGCGCGATCCGGAGGTCCAGAAGGCGGTCACCAACCGCGTCACGAGCGCGGTGCTGGCCCAGATCGACGTGGAGAAGCTGGTCAAGGACCTGGAGCGGGCGGCGGCGGAGAAGGGCGCTCCGACGGGGGCGGCCAAGCTGCTCGGCGGCCTGACCGGCCCCCTCACCAGCGGCCTGAAGGCCCTGGTCGGCGACACCGTGGAGCGGGTGGTCTCCAGCAAGGCCTTCGACACCGTCTGGGTGGACGCCAACCGCAGGGCCCACGCCGCGCTGGACAAGGCACTGACGGGCGAGTCCGGAGGCGCGGTGTCCGTCGAGAACGGCCAGGTCGCCATCGACGTGGCACCGCTCGTCCAGCAGGTGAAGGACCGGCTCGTCAGCGCCGGTCTGCAGCCCGCCGCGCTGATCCCGGCCGTGCACACGGACTTCGTGGTGTTCGCGTCGAAGGACATCGGCAGGGTCAGGACGTATCTGAGGGTGCTGGAGATCGTCGGCAGCTGGCTGCCGGTCGTCGCCGTGCTGATCGCCGCCCTGGGCGTGTACCTGGCGGTCAACCGCCGCCGGGCCCTGATCGGGGCCGCCCTCGGCGTGTTCGTCGCCATGGTGGTGCTCGGCGTCGCGCTCACGGTCATGCGGGCGGTCTACCTCGACCATCTGCCCGTGGGAGCGTCGGAAGGCGCCGCGGCCGCCGTGTTCGACGCCCTGGTCAGGTTTCTGCGGGCCGGCGTACGGGCGGTGGGCGCGCTGGCTCTGGTGACGGCCGCCGGAGCCTTCCTCGTCGGGCCGTCGCCCGTCGCCGTCCGCGTCCGTACGGGCTGCGGCAGGGGGATCGGGGCCGTGCGTGACGTCGCCGTGTCGGCGGGACTCCCGCTGGGCGCGGTCGGCCGCTTCGTGCACCGCTTCAAGCGGTGGATCGGCGTCGTGATCCTGGCGGTCGCCGCGATCGTCCTGTTCACCTGGAGCTACCCGACCACGGCGGTGGTGGTGTGGACCCTGGTGATCGTGCTCGCCGCCTTCGCGATCCGCGAGTTCCTCGACACCGGCCCCGGCCCCACCGCGGGGTCCGCTCCCGGTTCCGTACCGTCTGCCACCCCGTCGGCCTGACGGCGCGTCGGCGCCGCTCGCGCGCCGAGGCGACGACGGGTTCGAGCCGACGACGGGTTCGAGCCGCCGACGCGTCCGAGCCGACGACGCGTCCGTGCGGGCGTCCGGGAGATTCGCCGCCGGGGCGCACGTGGCTTTCGGCCGGACCCACGGCCCGCGCGGCGCCCCCCGTTCGCGGCTCCGGTCAGGACGACGCACTCGCCGCCGTGGACCCGACCTCCGTGGGCCCGGGCGGTGCGCCGGCTCGCGGTCCGGCGGGCCGTCCCGCACCCGGCGCGGTGGTCACGGGGCCCGGCGACTCGGCGTGCCGGACTCCGGCAGCTGTCGGATGGTGGGGACATGCGGACGTCCGACGAGCTCAGCGAGGCCGAATTCCGGTCGCTCCACCGACACCTGCGCGCCGTGGCCCCCGGCGCCTCCACACCCCGGGGCGCCCTGGACACGATCACCGAGGAGCAGGTGCTGGCGGCGGTCGCCGAGGTGCGGTCGGGACGTACGGTCTCGCTCGCCGCCACCGTGGAGACCCGTACCGAACCCGATGACGCCGAGCCGGCCGAGCACCGGCTCACCGCCCCGCCCGACGGCAAACCGGCGCCGAGCGGCCTGGACTTTGCGCGCGACCAGTTCGCCATGAACGTCCACGGCGACGCGGACAGCCACCTCGACGCCCTGTGCCACGTCATCTACGACGGCACCCTGCACGGTGGCATACCGGCGACCGACGCGCTGTCGCCGGACGGATCGAGCGCCCTGTCCGTCGAGCTGGCCCGGAACGGCATCGTCGGACGCGGTGTCCTCCTGGACATCCCCCGGCTCTACGGCCTCTCCTGGCTCGAACCCGGAGCGAACGTGACCTGCGACGACCTCATCGCCGCCGAGGCACGGCAGGGGATACGGGTGCGCCGGGGCGACATCGTCCTGGTACGGGTCGGGCACCGCAGGCGCCGCGAGGAACTGGGACCGTGGGACGTGGCCCGCGCGCGTGCCGGACTGCACCCGACGGCCCTGGAGTTCCTGGCCTCGCGGCAGGTGGCCGTCCTCGGCAGCGACGGCAACAACGACACGGCGCCGAGCGCCGTACAGGGGGTCGCGTTCCCGGTGCACGTGCTCGCCGTCCACGCGATGGGGCTGCACCTCCTCGACTATCTGCGGTTCGAGGACCTCGCGCCGATCTGCGCGCGGGAGGGCCGCTGGACGTTCCTCTGTGTGATCGCCCCCCTCCGCCTGCCCGAGGCGACGGGCTCCCCCGTCAACCCGCTCGCGATCCTGTGACCGGGTGAACCGCTCGGGCTGCCGGGCCCGACCGGTTCGGGTGTCCCGGCCGGCCGGTGGATGCTTCCGGACAGGCCCGCACATCCGTGCCCGCACCCGTCCTTCGCCGCGCACGCCTCACCCGTACGGCGCAACGGTGCTCGCGTCGCGGGGCCGCCGCGTGACGGGACGGGCGGCCGGCGGGGGCGACCGGCGGATCTCGGGACCCGGCTGCCGCGGCTGCGACAGACCGTCCTGACACGGTTCCCGGTGATCACCCGCCTCGCCTCCCACCTGATCGCCGTCGACCTGCCCGACTCCGCGACGCGGTCGGCGGCCCAGGCCTTCCTGACGGCCGTCCCGCTGCTCTTCATGGTCGCCGTCCTCGCGCTGCTGTCGTGGCTGGTCCCGCGCTGGTCCCGCTCCGCGTCGTCGTCGCCCTGGGCATCACCGCCGGGGCGGTCGTCGCGCGGGAACCCGCCGTGTCGCGGCGCCTCGGCTCACCCGACTGGCCCAACTCGCCGGGACCATCACCCAGGGATACCTTGGTCGTCGAGGAGGTCGTCGAGGAGGTCGTCGAAGAGGTCGTCGAAGAATTCGTCGGGGATTGTCGCGGAACGTGTCGGGTAATTCCCCCTCCCGAGCCGCCCGGCAGGACCGGACCATGTTCCGAGGACGGTGGCCGGCATGACCGATAAGCACTACGACGTCATCGTCGTCGGAACCGGCGCGGGCGGAGGCACCCTCGCCCACCGGCTGGCGCCCACCGGGAAAAGCATCCTCCTTCTCGAAAAGGGCGGCTATCTACCCCGCGAACGCGACAATTGGGATTCCACCGCGGTCTTCGTCAGAGGGAAATACCGAGCTCCGGAGTTCTGGTTCGACAAACACGGGGACAGATTTCCGCCCGAGGTCAACTACTACGTGGGCGGCAACACCAAGTTCTACGGCGCCGCTCTCTTCCGGCTGCGCCCCGAGGACTTCGGTGAACTCCGCCACCACGACGGCATCTCGCCGGCCTGGCCGCTGCGCTACGACGAACTCGAGCCGTACTACACCCAGGCCGAACACCTCTATCGCGTGCACGGCCGGCACGGCGAGGACCCCACCGAGGGCCCGGCCGGCGCCCAGTACGCGTACCCGCCCGTCCAGCACGAGCCGCGGATCCAGCAACTCGCCGACGACCTGGAGAAGCAGGGCCTGCACCCCTTCCACCTGCCCATCGGCGTCGACCTGACCCAGGACGACCGGGGCCGGGCCGCACACGGCAGCGCCTGCATCCGCTGCGACCGGGTCGACGGCTTCCCCTGCCTGCTCGGCGCCAAGTCCGACGCGCAGGTCATCTGCGTCGACCCCGCCCTCGCCCACACCAACGTCGAGATGGTCACCCACGCGGACGTGCGGCGCCTGGAGACCGCCCCGGGCGGCCGGAGCGTCACCAAGGTCGTCGCCACGGTGGGTGACGGCTCCACCGCCGAATTCCGCGCCGACATCGTGGTCGTCGCCTGCGGTGCCGTCAACTCGGCCGCCCTGCTGCTGCGTTCGGCCGGCGACCGGCATCCGCGAGGCCTGGCCAACAGCTCCGACGTGGTCGGCCGGCACTACATGCGGCACAACAACCTGGCCCTGATGGCCATCTCCAGGGAACCGAACGACACCACGTTCCAGAAGACCCTGGCGCTGAACGACTGGTACCTGGGATCCGACGAGTGGGACTACCCCCTCGGTGGCATCCAGATGCTCGGCAAGTCCGACCCCGCGCAGATCCACGGCGAGGCGCCGCGCTGGGCCGCGGCCGTCACCCCCGACATGCCGTTCGAGGTGATCGCCCATCACGCCGTCGACTTCTGGCTGTGCGGAGAGGACCTGCCCGCCGCCGGCAACCGCGTCACCCTGGACCGGGACGGCGGCATCCACCTCACCCTCGACGAGCAGAACAACGTCGCCGGACTCCAGCGGCTGCGGCACAAACTCCAGGGGATGCTGGGCCGGCTGGGCATGCACGAGCACCATCTGCTGTCGCACAGCATCTACCTGCACAAGGGCATGCCCATCGGTGCCACCGCGCACCAGGCGGGCACCGTCCGCTTCGGCACCGACCCCCGCGCCTCGGCTCTCGACGTGCACTGCAAGGCCCACGACCTCGACAACCTCTACGTCGTGGACACCAGCTTCTTCCCGAGCATCGGAGCGGTCAATCCCTCACTGACCGCCATCGCCAACGCCCTGCGGGTCGGCGACCACATCGCGGAGCGACTGCGGTGAACTCCCCTCCCACGGCCGACAGCGGCACCCGGCACCGCACACCGCGGGAACGAGCGGCACTCGGCAAGGACGCCCGCTCCCGCGTGCCCCGCTCCAGCCACGCCGAGTTCACGCCCACCGCGAAGCGGCCCGACCCCGTGGACGTCATCGAGGCCCAGTCGGCGGCCCGGGTGCCCGAGCTCGTACCGATCCGCTACGGCAGGATGACCGAGTCGCCGTTCCGCTTCTACCGGGGTGCCGCGGCCGTCATGGCCGGCGACCTCGCCGACACCCCGCGGACCGGCATCAGGACACAACTGTGCGGCGACGCCCACTTGTTGAACTTCCGGCTGCTGGCCTCGCCCGAGCGCCGCCTGATGTTCGACATCAACGACTTCGACGAGACACTGCCCGGCCCCTGGGAGTGGGACGTCAAACGCCTGTCCGCCAGCTTCGTCATCGCCGGCCGCGCCAACGGCTTCAGCGCCAAGGAACGGGCCACCATCGTGCGGTCGACGGTACGGTCCTACCGCGAGTGGATGCGGCACTTCGCCGAGATGGGCAATCTCCCCGTGTGGTACGCCCAGTTCGACGAGAACTGGGTGTGGACGCACTTCGTCCAGGACGTGGGCGCGCGGGCCCGCGACCGCTGGGCGCAGTCGGTGGCCAAGGCCCGCACCCGCGACAGCCTCCAGGCCTTCGGCAAACTCACGCACCTCGTCGACGGGAAGACCCGCATCGCCGCCGCCCCACCGCTGATCACGCCGTTCGAGGACCTGCTCGCGGACGTGGAACGCGGCGCGCTGGAGAAGCAGATCCGCCGGATGGTCGAACGGTACGGCCGGAGCCTCCAGTCGGACCGGCGGTTCCTGCTGGAGCAGTACCGCCTCGTCGACATGGCCCGCAAGGTGGTGGGGGTCGGCAGTGTGGGAACGCGCTGCTGGATCGTGCTCCTGCTCGGCCGCGACGACAGGGATCCGCTGCTCCTCCAGGCCAAGGAGGCGGGCGAGTCCGTCCTCGCGCCCTTCGTCGGCGCCGGCGGCCACCGCACGCAGGGCGAACGCGTGATCTCCGGCCAGCGGCTGATGCAGGCCACCAGCGACATCTTCCTGGGCTGGGAACGTGCCGAGGGCATCGACGGCAGCCGACGGGACTTCTACATACGGCAGTTGCGCGACTGGAAGGGCATCGCCGAACCCGGGGCGATGGTGCCGGCCGGGATGCGCGCCTTCGGTGAACTGTGCGGTGCCACGCTGGCGCGCGCGCACGCGAGGTCGGGCGACCGGATCGCCGTCGCCGCGTATCTGGGCGCGGGCGACGTCTTCGACCGGGCGCTGGTGACGTTCGCCGAGCGCTACGCCGACCAGAACGAGAGGGACCACCAGGCACTCGTGGACGCCGTCCGTACGGGGCGGGTGACGGCCGAAGCGGCCTGAGGAGGAGACCAGCATGGACCGTTACCCGCCCATCGCCGACCACGGGCTGATCGGGGACCTCCAGACCGCGGCGCTGGTGTCCTCGCACGGCGTGATCGACTGGTTCGCGGCGCCGCGCTTCGACTCGCCCAGCGTCTTCGCGGCCCTGCTCGACCACGACGACGGCGGTCACTTCGTGCTCGCCCCGGACAGCCCCGAGGGAACCTGGAAGCAGCTCTACTACCCGGACAGCGCCGTCGTGGTGACCCGCTTCATGTCACCCGACGGGGTCGGCGAGATCATCGACCACATGCCGGTCCGGCCGGGCCCCGCGCCGACCGACCGGCACAGCATCGTCCGGGTCGTCCGCGCGGTACGCGGCACCGTGCGCTTCACCCTCGAATGCCGGCCACGGTTCGACTACGCGCGGCTGCGCCACGAACTCGACCTGACCGCCGACCTGGCGACGTTCCGCGCCCCCGGCGTGACCGCCCACCTACAGGCCACCATGCCGCTCGAACGGGACGGGCACGACGTCCGGGGCGGCGTCACCCTCAGCGACGGGGAGACGGCGGCCGTGGTGTTCAGCACCTGCGCGCCGGGCGGTGAGGCACCACCGCCCCCCACCGACGAGGGGATCACCGAAGGCCTGTGGGAGAACGTCGACTTCTGGCAGAGGTGGGTGCGCACCTCGCGCTACCGCGGCCGCTGGACGGAGATGGTCCACCGCTCCGCGATCACCCTCAAGCTCCTCACCTACGCCCCCACGGGCGCGCCGGTCGCCGCCGCCACCATGGGACTTCCCGAACAGGTCGGCGGCGAGCGCAACTGGGACTACCGGTACACCTGGGTGCGGGACGGCTCCCTGTCGGTGCGGGCCCTGCTCGACCTCGGCTTCGTGGAGGAGGCGACCGACTTCACCCGCTGGCTCGGCGACCGCCTGGAAGCAGGGGAGGGACCGGACGACGAACCCCTCCAGATCATGTACCGCGTCGACGGCGACCCCCGTCTGACGGAGGAGATCCTGGGGCACTTCGAGGGCTACCGAGGCTCCTTCCCGGTCCGGGCCGGCAACGCCGCCTCGGACCAACTCCAGCTCGACATCTACGGCGAGGCCCTGTACGCGCTGGCCGAGAGCCGCTCGGTCGGCGAACAGGCCGGCTACCACGGGTGGAAGGGCCTGGCCCGCACCCTGGACTGGCTGGCGGACTCCTGGGACCGGCCCGACGAGGGCATCTGGGAGACCCGCGGCGGACGCAAGGACTTCACCTACAGCCGGGTGATGTGCTGGGCCGCCTTCGACCGCGGTCTGAAGCTGGCGGCCGAGTTCAGCAGGCCGGCCGACACCGTCCGCTGGACCCGGGCCCGGGACGAGATCCTCGAACAGGTCATGGAGCGCGGCTGGAACGAGCGGGAACAGGCCCTGGTCCAGCACTACGGCGGTGACGTCCTGGACGCCTCCCTGCTGCTCGCCCCCCGCGTCGGGTTCCTGGCCCCCCGCAGCCCCGCCTGGCTCAACACGCTCGACGCCATGGACCGCGTCCTCGTCTCCGACAGTCTCGTCTACCGCTACGACCCCGAGGCGTCCCCCGACGGACTGCGCGGCTGCGAGGGGACGTTCAGCCTGTGCACGTTCCTGTACGTCGACGCCCTCGCCCGCGCGGGACGCCTCTCCCAGGCCCGCTACGCCTTCGAGAAGATGCTGACGTACGCCAACCATGTCGGCCTGTTCGCCGAGGAGATCGGCCCCAGCGGCGAGCAACTCGGCAACTTCCCACAGGCCTTCACCCATCTCTCGCTCATCATGGCCGCGACCACGCTGGACGAGGCGCTCGACGCCCTCCACCTGCGCCGCTGAACGGGTTCGGACACGCCGCGGGCCGTGGCCCGGCAGACCCCGTCGTGACCGGCGTTGTCAGTGGTCGCCAGTAGGTTCGTCCGTGTCCCCGCCGCTGCGGCGCGGACGTCCCCATGGCGCGAGGAGATGGTGAGTTGTCGGACTGGGAGAGGTCGAGCACGGCCCGGGTGACAGTACCCGCGCGGCCGCGCAAGCTCGCCAAGGTTCCGTTCGTCGAGCTGGCCGACGGACGTCTGCAGGGTGTCGTGTCCAGCGGCTCCGACGTCGAGCGGGTCTATGTCTCGTCGGTCGCGGCGGGCACGTACACGTTCGCCTGCAGCACCAACAACAACCGGCCCTGCGGCGGGGCGCGCGGCGGGTTCTGCAACCACATCAGGGCCCTGATCGCCGAGGCGGTGCTGCAGTACGGGCCCGAGCGCGTCGCCCGCTACCTGAGGGCCGAGAGCACGGACGGGGAACCGACCGCGCAGACCCTCGCCGACGGCATCAGCGCCACCCGCCCCTCGCAGGGGGACACCAAGGCCGCCGCGCCCGTCTTCAGCCGGTTCCTGCGTCACCTGGCGTACCTCGAACTCGCCCCGACCACCGCGCCGTTGCCGGAGATGCAGTGGTTCCCGCCGACCAGGACGGTGGCGTGATGCGCGCCGACCTGCTCGCCGAACCCGTCGCCGGGCTCGACGAGGTCCTGACGGCCGTCGACGCCTTCGACCTGGCGCTCGCGGGCGGCCTGCTGCGACCCCGGCCGGCCCAGGCAGCGGGCCTGACGGACCTCGCGGACGCCGTCGCGGGGACGCCGCTGGCCGGCAGGGTCGCCGAGGCGGCCGGGAAGGCGGCGGCCGGAGCCGCGGGCGAGGACGACTTCGTCGCCCTGGCCGCCGCCCGCGCCGCCCTGCTCGGCTCCGTCCACGACGCCCTCGTGACCCGCCTCGACGAGGTGACGGGCCGCGCCCGCGGCCGGGAGACGGCCCCGCCGGCCGCCGACCGGCAGCCCGCGAACCTGCTCGCCGCCGCCCGCTCCTGGCTGTCCGACCTGGCACGCTGCGGGTGGCAGGGCATCGACCACGAGGTGGTGTCCGGGGCGGCGCACGTCGTCTCCGCGATGCTTCCGGACCCGGCGCTGCGCCGCCAGGCGACGCTCCTCGACGGCTTCGCCGCCGAACTCGCCGCGTCCTGCCCGGGTGCGTCCCTGGACCGGGTCCCGCTACGCCGCTGGGGCGACCTGTGGGCACGCGCGATGCTGCTGACGGTGCCCGGTGCCGCGCCGGCGCCTCCGGCCGGCACGGCCACCGGCCGCCTGCTGCCCCTCGGTGTCGACGTGCAGGAGCACGCGACCGCCGTGCAGGCCCAGGTGCACGCGGTGTTCGAGCCCGCGGACGGCGCCGCGCCCCGGCTGGTGCGGGCCGCCGTGTCGGTGCCGAAACCGGACACGGTCGTCGGAGCCGGCCTGTGGCAGCTGCTCCGCCCGCACATGTCGCTGCTGACCGCCGTCGGCGAGGGCCGGGCGATGGACCTCACCGACATGCCGGTGACCACCGAGGGCGACCTGCTCTGGAGCGACGCGCGGGCACGTCCGGGGGAACCCGCCGACGCGTTCGCCACCGCCCGGGTCGTGCTGCCCACCGCGGGCGACGCGGCGACCGCACCCCTGGACCGGCATCCGGCGCGTATCGCGGTGCCCGTCTTCCTGGAGGGCTACACGGTGCGGAAGGCCGACGACGGCGTGCTGACGTTCACCGTCGCCGGACACAGCCTCGCCGTCGACACCGACCGCATGCCCACCGCCGGGCCGCTCACCCCCGAGGCCGTCGCGGCGTCCGGGGCGTGCATCGGACTGCTGCGCTGGGACGCCGGGACGTTCGGTGTCCAGCCGCTGGCCGTCGAGACGACCGTCCGGAAGAAGGCCGTCGCGATCCACGCCGGGGGATGGGCCGGAGGCACCACCGACAAGGCCGGCGTCCGGGCCGAGAAGGCCGCCACCGACGCCGTGGCCGTGCTGCGGGAGCGCGCGGGAAGGCTGCTGCGGAAGTGACCGAGAACTTGACCGGGCACATGACCGGGCTCACGGCTGATCGGACGGCCGGGCACATCGGTGAGCACACCGCCGGGCACCGGACGGATCAGACGACCGGTCCGGCGTCCGAGCGCAGGGACGAACCGCAGATCACGGGCGGCACCGCGCCCGGAGCGGACCCCCACGACAACCGTCGTCAGGCTCTGTACTGGCGGCTCCTCGCCCGGCTCTTCGACCACGAGGAACAGGCCGCGCTCGAATCCGCGAGCCTCGCCGTCGTCGAGGACATCGGTCTCCCGTCCGCGCTGCTGGACCCGCAGGCCTCCGTCGACTCCGTCGTGCAGCGCCACCCGGAACTGGCCGCCGAGTTCGACGGGCTGATGACACCCGAGCCCGGATCCGGGTCCGAGCCCGGTTCGGAAGACGGCGGCGACGTCGGAGGCGGCCGCGACCGGGCCGCCGAAGTACGCCGCGCCGCGCTGGTGTCGAAGGTGCTGCTGAACGTCTTCGCGTCCGGCTCCGGAGCGGTCACGGCAGGCCAGCTGGCCCGCTGGCAGTCCGACGCGGGCTGGCTGGAGCGCGCGCTCGGCTGCCGGCCGGGTGACCTGCGCGGCGGACGCGCGGCAGGCGGAGCCGGGACGGCCGGCACCGGACCCGGGGCCGGCCCGACGGGTACCGGTGGCCGCGGGACGACGCCCGACCTCGGCCGGCTGATCCCGGAGATCGGCCCCGAACTCGGCGCCATCGAGGCCGACCTCGTCAAACGGATGCGTCTGCGCGAGGTACTGGCGGACCCCCGGCTCGCCGCGCAGCTGACCCCGAGCATGTCGCTGATCGAGCAGCTGCTGCGGGACAAGAACAACCTCTCGGGCGTGGCCCTGGCCAACGCCAAGGCCCTGATCCGCCGCTTCGTCGACGAGGTCGCCCAAGTACTGCGCACCCAGGTCGAGAAGACCTCGGCCGGCGTCCTGGACCGCTCCGTCCCGCCCAAGCGGGTCTTCCGCAACCTCGACCTCGACCGCACGATCTGGAAGAACCTCACCAACTGGAGCCCGGAGGAGGAGCGGTTGTACGTCGACCGCCTCTACTACCGGCACACCGCCCGCCGGACGACACCCCAGCGGCTGATCGTCGTCGTCGACCAGTCGGGTTCGATGGTCGACTCGATGGTGAACTGCACGATCCTGGCGTCGATCTTCGCCGGGCTGCCGAAGGTCGACGTCCACCTGATCGCGTACGACACCCAGGCGCTCGACCTCACACCATGGGTGCACGACCCCTTCGAGACCCTGCTGCGCACCAACCTCGGGGGCGGCACCGACGGCACGGCCGCCATGGCACTGGCCCAGCCGAAGATCGACGAGCCGCGCAACACCGTCGTCGTGTGGATCTCCGACTTCTACGAATGGCGGACCGAGGAGCTGTTCCGCAGCATGGTCGCCCTGCACCGTTCGGGCGCCAGGTTCATCCCGGTCGGCTCCGTGACCAGCTCCGGGCGCGGCAGCGTCAACCCGTGGTTCCGGGAGCGCTTCAAGGACCTCGGCACACCGGTGCTCTCCGGACACATCCGCAAACTCGTCCACGAACTCAAGACGTTCCTCACCTGAGGGCCGTCCCGTGATCCCCGGCGGGCGCACGACGACAGCTACGGCACCTCGCCGCGTTGTCGGACCGCCCGACTACACCCGGTACGAGGACGACCCTCCGCCTCGCGACGCACCGCATCCGACGCCGCGCGCCGATCCACCGGGGATCACGGGACAGCCCCTAGGTCGTGCCGCGAAAGTCCCGCCTGCCTCGCGACGTGGGGCAACACGCCCTGCTCGCCTGCCCAGCACTTGAGAAAGGCCCTCACATGTCCGACCTGTTGCGCGCCCCCGCCGAGATCAAGTACGCCGAGGAACTCGACTGGCTGGAGTCCGTCGACGACAACCCCAAGCCCTTCTCCTGGCGCCTGTCCCCGAAGATGGTCCGCCTGTTCGTCCTGGGCTCCGAGCGCTCCGACGGCCTGGACCGGGAGATCTCCCCGAAGTGGTTCGGCGACCGCAGCTTCGTCGAGCGCTCCATCGTCACCCTGGCCTCCGACCGCGGACTGCTGCTCATCGGCGACCCCGGCACCGGAAAGAGCTGGCTGGCCGAGCTGCTGTCCGCCGCGATATGCCGCAGCTCCACCCTGGTCGTGCAGGGAACGGCCGGCACCACCGAGGACCACATCAAGTACTCCTGGAACGTGTCCATGGTCATCGCCAAGGGCCAGTCACGGGAGTCGATGATCCCCTCACCGATCATGACCGCGATGGAGACCGGCGCGATCGGCCGTTTCGAGGAACTCACCCGCTCCACCAGCGACGTCCAGGACGCGTTGATCTCCATCCTGTCCGAGAAGTACATCTCGGTCCCCGAACTCGACAGCGACGGCA
Organism: Streptomyces sp. NPDC059668; assembly: GCF_042734135.1. Classification (NCBI taxonomy): domain Bacteria; kingdom Bacillati; phylum Actinomycetota; class Actinomycetes; order Kitasatosporales; family Streptomycetaceae; genus Streptomyces; species Streptomyces sp. NPDC059668. Next base: position 156,685 of record NZ_JBHWEL010000005.1, read on the forward strand.
TCGTCTTCGCCAAGCCCGGCTTCTCGATCATCGCCACCGCCAACAGCCGTGACCGGGGCGTCAACGACCTCTCCTCGGCCCTCAAACGCCGCTTCAACTTCGTCCGCATCCCGGTGGTGACCAACAAGAAGAGCGAGGCGGAGATCGTGCGCTTCCGCACCGAGGAACTGCTGCGCCGCCACCGGATCGAACTGGACGTCCCGCCCACGCTGCTCGACGTGCTGCTGCAGAGCTTCGCCGACCTGCGCGCGTCGGCGGCCGCGGCCGGCAGCGACGACGAGAAGCTGGAGTCCGCGCTGTCCACCGCCGAACAGATCGGCGTGCTGGAGGACGCCGTCCTGCACGGCAACTTCTTCGGCGAACGCTCCCTGACCGCCCACACGCTGGCCTCCTCGCTCGTCGGGTCGCTGGCCCGGCGCGAGCCCGAGGACCTGGCCATCCTCAACAAGTACCTGCACGGCGTCGTCGAGCCGCGCAGCCGGGAAGAGGGCGGATCCTGGCCGGAGTTCCTGGAGGGCGGCCGCGAAGCGATCGCCACCCTGTCGTGACCGGCACGACCGAGGGAACCTTCACGGCCCTGCGCACGCAACTGCGGGAGGCCGCCGCGACGTTCGCCGGCGGCTCCGACGCCCTGGAGGGCATCCTCCTCGGCCTCGTCGACGACGTCGACCGCGCGGCACGCGAACCGCTGGAGATCTTCCCCGTCTGCCACCACTCGCCGGCCTCGGCGATCGCGATGGCACGCCGCCTGCGGGAGAAGCAGCCGAAGGTCGTGTACCTGGAGCTGTGCGAGGACATGGCGCCGCTGCTGACCGAACTGCGCAACTGCCGACTCCCCGTGGCGGTACAGGCGTTCGCGACCGAGACCGACGGCTTCCCGGCCGAGTGGTCCCCGCTGTCGGTGGTCGCGCCGATCACCGAGGCCTCCGCCGAGTACCAGGCGATCGCCTACGCACTGGACACCCCGGGCGTCGAACTGGTCCTCGTCGACCGCTCCTCGGACCACGTCTTCCAGTGGGACGAACGCGGCACGCAGGACACGGAGCCCGCCGACCCGGACGCACCGGCCGCCGAGGAGGAGGCCGCCCTGCACGGCGACGCGGTCGGCGTGGAACTGGGGGGCCTGCGCCCGCGCTTCGCCGAACTGGAGGAACACCTGCTGCGCCACGGCAAGGTGCGGCACTGGTCCGAGTGGTGGCACCAGTACGTCGAACTCCCCCTCGGCGACAGCGACCACGACACCTACCGTCAGGTCATGCTCCTGATCGGCAGCCTCTTCAGGCGACTCGCCCCGGGTGATTCCCACCGGGTCCGCGTGGACGAGGACCGTGAGCGCCACATGTGGACGAGGATGCGCGAACACCTCGCCGCGACCGGCACCGACCCCGCGGACTGCCTCTACGTCTGCGGAGCCTTCCACGCGGCCAGCCGGGTCGAGGAGTTCGGCCTCCACGGCACCGACACCTTCGAGATCGGCCCGCGCACCGCCACCAAGTGGCAGCACGGCCTGATCCCGTCCAGCCACGCGGCGATCGAGGCCCAGTTCGGCCTCGCCGCCGGCTCCGTGTCGATCGCCGCGACACTCTGGGCGAAGAACGTCAGGCGCACCCGCGTGCAGCCGTACCGGCTCGCCGGACAGACCGGTGCCGGCGGACCACGGGCACGGAAGACCGTGGCGGCGACGGCTCCCGTACCGGGGCTCCCGCCGGCTGACCGGCTGACCGGCTTCCTGCGCAGGCCGCCCGCCCTGGACCCGCTGGACGAGGCCGAGCTGCTCGGCTGGTCGGTGGAGGTCGTACGCGCCGCGCGCCGCAACGGCTACCTCGCCTCCACCGCCGACGCCATCGCCGTCTTCGAGACGTCGATCCTGCTGGCGGGGATGCGCGACCGGGCCAAGCCGACGCCGTACGACTTCCAGGACGCGGCCGTCACCTGCATCGAGAAGGACACCGTGCCCGGCCGCCGGGACGTACGCCACATCGTGGCGATCATGATGGGCGGCGACCGGGTCGGCCAGGTCGGTTACGACGCGCTGCCGCCCCTGGCCCGCGACGTGCACGACCGCCTCGCGCCCCTGGGCATGAGGCTCCAGCAGCGGGGCGTGCAAAGGGCGTTGCTGGACATGACGGGCCGGCCCGAACTGGAGCGGTGCTCCGACGTGCTGTGGATGCTGCGCAGGCTGCTGCCGCAGGGCGCCGCACGGCCGATCATGGGCGAGCGGAGCCTGGGGGAGCGGTCGATCCAGGAGTCCTGGGACCTGGCACTGGGCACCCATCAACGGGCGCTCATCGAGCTCGGCTACGAGGGCGTCAGCGTCGAGCAGGTCCTCGAACAGCGGCTGCGCCGCACGGCGTACGCCCCGCAGGCCACCACGGCGACCGTCCTGGAGGCCGTCGAGGACGCGACGCTGTATCTGCGCGGCCGCCGCCTCCCCGACGAGCTGGGCACCCGCGCCCTGGAGGTGCTCTCGGCCGAACGCGGCGTGGACGGCGCGCCGGAGGTGCTGCGCCGGGTGCGGCGGCTGCTGGCGTACTACCGCACCGGGGAGCCCGCGCTGCCGCCGTGGATCGAGTCGTTCGTCAAGGCCGGATACGCGCACTACTGCACGCTGCTGCCGACGGCGTTCACCGACGAGGACGCCACCGTGCGGCAGGTGGCGGCGATGCTGGGCTTCCTGTTCAGCATGGAGAGCCTGGCGCTGTCGCTGGGCTGCGACCGGACCCAGCTGGAACTGGCGGTCGCCCAGTCGCACCCGCGGGATCCGTCGAGGACGGCTCTGCTGTGGGCGGCCCGGACCCAGCTCGGGCAACTCTCGCGCGCGGACCTGCGCGCGAAGTGCGACGAACTGCTCGGCAACCCCTTGGTGGTGCCCGCCTATCCGCGCTACCTCAGCGGCTTCGTGCACGCCCTGGAACCGGTCCCGGGCCTCACCGACTTCGTCGTGGAAGCGGTGTCCAACGCGTTCGCACGGCTGCCGGACCCGGTGCTCCTGCCGTGGCTGCCGACGCTGATCACCACGCTGCGCTCGGGCGGTGCCGAACTGGCCCCGCTGCTGATCCGTGAGGCCGGGCGGATCTTCCCCGGACGGCTCGCCGCACTGGACGAGTGGGTGCCGCCGTGGCGGGCCGAGGCGGAACCCGCGGCGGCCCGTACGGCGCGGCGCGCGGCGGCCGGCGGCGCGGGCCGGACCCTGCTCGCCGCCCACCCCGCGACGTGCGACGCGGTGGCGACGCTGCTGGGCTGCGAGGGGACGTGGCAGGCGGCGGACCCCGGCCCCTCGGGCGCCGTACTGGCCGCACGTCATCCGGACACGGCGGTGGCGCTGGAGGCGTTGCTGACGGCCGGCTGACCCGGGGAGAGGGGCGGACGGAGGGGCGGATTCCCGCGACCGGGACGCCTCTCCGTCGGTCGCGCGGCCCACGCCTGCCGACGGTGCGCGCGGCGCGGGACGGAGTACGGGCGGCCAGCGGGTGGGCGGGGTGGCCGACATGGTGCGGCGGGGTGGTGGTGCCGTCCGGACAGGCGGGCGGCCCCCCCGTGCTCAGGGTGTCGGAATGCCCGCCGGTCGGACCGGGCGGCCGAGCCGGACCGGGACACCGGGGGAGTAGAGCACGCTCACCGGTTCCCCCTGTGGCGCGGGTACGCCCGCGGCCTCGACGAGGTTCTCCTCGCACGTGAGCAGCGTGGCGCGGTGCAGGGGCCAGCCGGGATGGTCGTTGGGCAGGTATCCGACCTTGCCGAAGAAGGTGTTGTGCATGCCCCAGCGCGCGGTCAGGAAGTGCTCCAGCTCGCTGGGTTCGCGGATCGGCTCGCCCCTGCGCAGGACGATCCGGCTGTGCGCCCCGCGCGGTCCCGGCCAGCGCCGCGAGCTGGTGTAGGTGATGACGTCTTCCTGCGCGCGGACGTTCATACGGGACCACACGTACGGAAGCCGGAAACCGGCCCGGCCCATCAGTACGGGTACCAGCCGGGCGGCGTCCATCGACCGGAAGACCACGCCGCGCCGCCCGTGCGGGTCCACCGAGTACAGGCGCACGTTCGTCTCCGGGAACGTGCCCAGGTAGGGCACTCCGGGGGAGCGGAGCCAGCCGACGCGGTGCATCCGGAACGCGACCAGGCCGACGTAGGTGACTCCGTCGAGCACGTCGGGGACGGTTCCCCCGGGCAGCAGACCGGCGACGCTGTCAGGGGCCACCGCCCAGTGGACGAAGGCGAGATCGAGCCACTGCTGGGTGAGCAGCGGCCTGGGCAGGGCCCTGGGCGCGTACGGGGTGACGGGCTCCGGCAACCGCGGTGTGGTCGGCACGGGGCCAGCATCCCAGAGGGGGGCGGAGGCGGCGCGTGACGGTCAGGGCGTCAGGGTGCCGAGTCCTTCTTGCCGACGGCCGCCGCGTAGGCCTGGGACGGGGTCATGGGGACACCGTTGAGGCTGACCGTCCTGTACGTGCTCACCTTGGCGCAGGACTTCGACTCGTCGGCGGTCTGGGAGTGGGCGTCGGCCTTGGCGGCCTTGGTGTCGGCCGGAGCGCCGGCGGTTCCGGAGCCGCCGGGGAAGCTGGTACCGCTGGTCCAGTCCGCACCGATCACCAGGGTCAGGCGGCTGCCCGTGCCCTGTTCGAGGTGGGAGGAGGAGAGGCCGAGCGCGTGGGCGACGGTCTGGGCCTCCGCCTTCTTCCCGGTGCCGTACGCGAGCGTGGTGGTGGCCGCGCCGCCGGGGGCGTTGCCGGTGGTCGTACCGGAGCTGAAGCCCTGGCCGATCAGGACGCCGGCGACGGCGGAGGCGCGGCCGCTGATGCCCGTGCCGTTCTCCACCGTGACCGCGATCCGCGCGGCGGGCACCGTGGAGGCCGTGGCCGTCGCGGTGGCCGCGGAGGCCGTCCCGCCGGAGGCGCTCGTCAGCGACTGGTCGTGCGCGATGGTGGCGAACAGGCTCCGGGAGGCCGGGGCGGCCACGACCCGGTCGGCGTTGTGCGGGTCGGGCGCCGTCTGCATGGTGGCGAACGTGATGCGCTTGGCGGGGACCTTGTCCAGGTCGGTGGCGAGCCCGACCAGCTTCTTGACGCTGCCCAGCCCGGTGTCCACCGTCAGGGCCTTGGTGGCGGCGTCGGCCAGCCGGTAGACGGCCGCGGGGTTGGTGAGGGTGCCCGCGCTCTTGAACTTGCGGATCATGGAACTGAGGAAGATGTGCTGGGCGTAGGTGCGCCCCAGATCGCTGCCGTCGCCGAAGCCGTGCCGTGAGCGGACGAACTCCAGAGCGGCGACACCCTTGAGGGTGTGGGTGCCCTTGGCGAGCTTCAGATGCGAATAGGTGTCGTAGACGTCGGCGTCGACGCAGGCGGACACCCCGCCCACCGCGTCCGACATCTTCACCACGCCGGAGAAGTCGAGCTGGACGAAATGGTCGATGGGGATGCCGGTGAGCCGGTGCACGGTGGCCACCTGGCAGGCCGGACCGTACTCCAGGGCGCTGTTGACCATGCCGGAGTAACCGGCGGTCGAGGTACCCGTCGCACTGTTCTTGCAGGCGGGGACGGTGGTCACGGTGTCGCGGGGGATGCTCATCACGGTGGCGTTGGACCGGTCGGCGGAGATGTGCAGCACCATCTCCACGTCCGCGTTGCCGCTTCCCGACTGCACGCCCGTCCGTGAGCACCCGCCGCCGAGTTTGCAGTCGCTCGCGCTGGTGCGGCCGTCGCTGCCCATCACCAGGATGTTGATCGGGGTCCGGCCGAAGGAGTCGGCCTTCTCCTTGCCCGCGCTGTCGGTCGCCGTGCCGTCGGTCAGCGGGACGCTGTGGAGGTTGCCGTTGAGGTGTTCGTAGAACCACCATCCGGCACCCGCGGTGACCAGGACGAGGAGCGACAACGATATCGCGGCGGTCCGCAGGATCCGTCTGCCGCGTCGGGCGCGGCGCCGTGACGCGCCGCGGCGCGTCCGGCCATGCGCCACGGACCCGGCACGGGGCGCGGAGCGGGAGGCGGCCCGGCCGCCCGTTCCCGGCGCGCCGGAGTCCTCTCCCGCGCGCTGCTCGGGCACCGACGGCGCACGGCGGCGCGTGGCCCGGCCGACGGGGCCGTCCCCTGGGTCAGTCATCTCGCACTCCCACGAAACGGTCGGGCCGTTCAGGCCGTCGGTGCTGTGGCGAAGGGGGATTCCGGGGGATTCCCGCTTGCTTGCGTGGTTGCGCAATATAGCAATCGCATATGACAGCCCTCGGGGCGACCGGCTTCTCCTTGGTGAACGGCCTGCTCCACGCCCCCTCGGCGGCCGATCCAAGCACTGATTCCTGTGGACGTGCTGGGAGGGGTGGCGTGGGCGGACGGGTCGCCGAGGGGGGCGTGGAGTCGGTGCGAGGGGACGGTCGAAGGGGCGTCGGGAAGGCGTGGCGTGGAGGTGCGGCGCGGGGGCCGCGGAGTCCGCTGGATCTAGAACGGCTCCGGGAGGGGCTCGGCGACGGTCAGGGGCACCCGGCCCGACCCGCCGCGGACCCGTTCGATGAGTCCGGCGTACGCGGCGATCATGCGGGTGCGGCTGAACCGCTCGCGGCTGAGGGCGAGGGCCGGGGCGAACTCGGCGCCGCGTTCCACCGCCTCGCACCAGGCCTGCGCGATCGCCTCGGCGTCGAGCGGCGTGAGGAAGCCGTGCCCGGCGACGATCGACGCGCAGTCGCCGACGTCGGTGGCGACCGGGACGGCGCCGCACATCATGCCCTCGATCAGCGACAGCGGGGCCGCCTCTCCGCTGGAGGAGGTCAGGGACACCACGTCGGCAGCGGCGTAGACGATCTCCATGTCGTCGCGTACGCCGAGCAGCGACACGCGGTCGGCGAGCGGGATCTCGTCACCGAAGGCGGCGGCCATGTCCTCCCGCAGGCCGGCGTTGGCGCGCGTCATCCCGGCGCCGCACATCAGGACGCGGCCCTCGGGCCGCCGGCGCAGCCAGGCGCGGGCGGCCCGCAGGAACAGCGGCACGTTCTTCATCCCGGCGTAGCGGGCCGCGAAGACGATCACGGGCGCGTCCGCCGGCACCCCCAGCGACGTCCGCAGCAGAGCGCGCCGGAAGGGGTCGGGGCGGAAGCGCAGGAGGTCCACACCGTTCGGGATCACGTGCAGCAGCTCCGCCGGTATCCCGGCGGCGGCGTACGCCGCCGCGGTCGACTCGGCGCAGCAGACCGCGGCGGCGATGCGGCCGTCGGTGACCGCGGTCCGCAGCTCGTCCAGGGCCGCTCCCTGGTTCTCCGGGTCGGAGCGGTGCAGGCACACCACGACGGGCCGCCGGGGCAGTCCGGCCTGGTTGAGCAGGCCGAGCGGCTGCTCCTTGAGCGACAGGACGACGTCCGCGCCCGCCATGGCCCGGGCGGTGGCGGCGAGTTCCGGCCCGGTGAAGCCGTCCGTGCCGTCGGGCGCCCCGTGGCTGCGGCCCAGGGAGGTGACCGGAATACCGGCTCCGGTCAGCGAGCGGAAGCAGGCGTCGTCCTCCATCCGCTGCCGGGTCGCCTCCCGATACATCTCGCCATTCAGGCTCAGCACCGAGTGGCGCTGACCGCCCTCATGGAGCCCCGTCACGACATCGCTGTGCACGATCCGGGCCCCGCCCGAAAAGAATCCTTCGTAGATCGACAGCACACGCAGTTCGTCCATCACGCGCACCTCACGGCCCGTCTCGCAGAAAGGGAGGAAACCTTTTCGACCCCTGTGATCTGCGGGTTAGCCGCTATGGACACAAGAGAAACTTGCGCGCTTGTGAACTCGTCGTTTCGCATTCGGACACGTTCGGTTACGTCGCACCGTGCGGGCCGATGAGAGGGAGGAGGGCGGGAGGTGCGGAGGGGTACGACGCCCTCACACACGCTCGGGGGTAAAGAACAGGCCAGATTTCCGGCGGCCGGAAAGGCGGCCGCTCAGCGCTCCGAGACGTTGGCGGTGAGCAGACGCAGGAGGTGTTTGGCCGTGGCGTCCTGCTCGGGTGTCAGCCCCATCGCGTCGCCGATGGCGAGGGGGACCGAGTCCGCGCGCTCCCGCATCCGGGCCCCGGTCTCGGTGAGCCGGATGGCCACGGACCGCTCGTCCTCCGCGCGGCGCTCGCGGCGGAGCAGACCGGCCGCCTCCAGGCGCTTGAGCAGCGGGGAGAGCGTGCTCGACTCCAGCTGGAGCGCGGTGCCGAGGTCGCGTACGGAGATCGAGTCCTGCTCCCACAGCACGAGCATGACCAGGTACTGCGGGTAGGTCAGCCCCAGCTCGTCCAGGAGCGGCCGGTAGCGCGCCGTCACCGCCCGGGACGCGGCGTAGAGGGCGAAGCAGAGCTGGTCGTCCAGCAGCAGGGAACCCCCCCGCGGTGGTTCGGCTGTGCTCATGGTGCGGCTCCCGGTCCGTGTGCCTGTGGGGCGATCCCATCCTATCTTTCAGGTCCCCTCGATTGTATCGAGTCCAAATAAGTTGTGCACGACTTAGTCGAGCGCTACTCTCATGCCGTGCCGCTCTCCGGGCGAAGACCGCTCATGGAGACTGCCCGCGGCACCAGATCCGAGGAGATCGCCATGACCGGCGCCACCGGCACCACCGGCAACCGTCCCGTTCTCGAACCCGCCGCCGCGGCGTTCGCGGAGGCGACCGCGAACCCGCCCTACCTGTTCGACCTCGCCCCGGCGGACGGCCGCAAGGCCGTCGACGAGGTGCAGTCCGGCGCGATCGAGATGCCGAGCGTCGACGAGGAGTGGATCACCGTGCCGGGCGGTCCGACCGGCACGGTACGGGTACGTGTCGTGCGCCCGGCGGGTGCCACCGGCACGCTGCCGGTGATCGTGTACATCCACGGCGCGGGCTGGGTGTTCGGCAACGCCCACACCCACGACCGCCTGGTGCGCGAACTCGCCGTCGGCGCGCGTGCCGCGGTCGTCTTCCCCGAGTACGACCTGTCGCCCGAGGCCCGCTACCCGGTCGCCATCGAGCAGAACTACGCCGTCGCCCGCTGGGTCGTCACCGACGGCGCCGGGCACGGCCTCGACGCGTCGCGTATCGCGGTGGCCGGTGACTCGGTGGGCGGCAACATGACCGCCGCGCTCACCCTGATGGCCAAGGAGCGCGGCGACGTCCCGCTCGTCCAGCAGGTGCTCTTCTACCCCGTCACCGACGCGAACTTCGACACCGGCTCCTACCACCAGTTCGCCACCGGCTACTTCCTGCGCCGCGACGGCATGCAGTGGTTCTGGGACCAGTACACGACCGACGAGGCCGAACGCGCCCAGATCACCGCGTCTCCGCTGCGCGCCACCACCGAGCAGCTCACCGGCCTGCCCCCGGCCCTGGTCGTCACCGGCGAGGCCGACGTCCTGCGCGACGAGGGGGAGGCCTACGCCGGCAAGCTCCGTGAAGCCGGCGTCCCCGTCACCGCCGTCCGCTACCAGGGCATCATCCACGACTTCGTGATGCTCAACGCCCTGCGTGGAACACACGCCGCCGAGGCCGCCATCGCCCAGGCGATCGCCACCCTGCGGGCCGCCCTCGGCACGGCCTGACCTCCGCCCGGAACCCGGGTCCCGAACCCGGTGTCACCGACCCCGGCTCCCGCACGTCAAGGGTGTCCGGGGTCGGTGGTGTCCCGGGGTCGGCGCCGCCCGGTCGGTGGCCGTCCCCGGTCGCTCAGAAGTGAACCTCGTCGGCCCGGAACAGCCGGGAGAGGAGGCTGTCGAGGGTGGCCCGCTCCTCCTCGCTCAGTGCGCCGAGGGACTGGTGGGTGGCGTGCATCCCGTCGCGGACGCGGGTCACGACGGCCGCGCCCTCCTCCGAGAGGATGACGTTCTTCACGCGGCGGTCGGTGGGGCTGGCCTCGCGGTGGACGAGACCGCGGGCCTCCAGACGGTCGATGATCCCGGTGATGTTCGACGCGTCGCAGCGGAGCGTGTCCGCGAGGGACCGCATGGGGACGGGGCCCTGGCGCAGCACGTTGAGCGCCTTGGCCTGGCTGTAGGTGAGGCCGTGGGCGGCGGCGGCGGTGGTGAGATCCGCGTAGAGGCTGACCATGGACGCCCAGAGGGTGTCGAGCAGGACGGCGTGGGAGACGCCGGGGTGCCCGTCGTCCGGCGCCTCGGTGGAGTGGCTCGTTCCAGGTGTCGCGGACATGGGGCCAGCGTAACCCGGAACTTGACTACCTCAACCTTCGATGCTTACCTCTGTCCGGTTACTTGAAGACATCAACCTTCAAGAACTTGCAGCTTTATGCGACCCCCCAGCTTGTGCTCCTAAGGAAGAACGCCGTGACACCCTCCGATCGCGTGGCATCCAGACGCCCCGCAGGCGACCTCTCGCTCGTCCTGGTCCTCGGCCTCGCGGCCATGATCGTCTCGATGATGCAGACCCTCGTCGTGCCGATCCTGAGCATCATCCAGAGCGATCTCGGCACCAGTACCGCGAACGTCAGCTGGGTCACCACCGCGACCCTGCTCTCCGCCGCGGTCTTCACCCCGCTGCTCGGCCGCTTCGGCGACATGCACGGCAAGAAGCCCACGCTGGTCGGGGTGCTGCTGCTGATGATCGCCGGATCGGTGCTGGCCGCGACCACCACCTCGCTGCTGTGGCTGATCGTCGGCCGGGTCCTCCAGGGCGCCGCCACCGCCATCTTCCCGCTCGCCCTCTCGGTGCTGCGGGAGGAGATGCCCCCGGCGAAACTGCACGGCGCGATGGCGATGGTCAGCGGAACCCTCGCCGTCGGCAGCGGGCTCGCCCTGGTGGCGGCCGGGCTGCTCACCCGGGGCGCGGATCCCGACTACCACCGTGTGTTCTGGCTCGCCGTGGCCCTCGCCGCCGTGGCCCTCGTCGGCGTCCTCCTGCGCGTTCCCGCCTCGCGTTCGACGACCGGTGGCCGTACCGACTGGCTCGGCGCGGTGACGCTCGCCGCGCTGCTCGTCCTGCTCCTGCTGCCGATCTCGCAGGGGCACGAGTGGGGCTGGTCCTCCGCGCGCACCATCGGTCTGTTCGTCGCGGCCGTGGTCATGGCGGCCGTCTGGGTGTTCGTGGAGCGGAACGTCCGCGGGCCGATGGTGGACCTGCGGATGTTCGTCCACCGTCCGGTGCTCTTCACGAACCTCGCCGGTCTGTTCCTCGGGTTCGCGATGTTCTCGCAGTTCATCGGCGTGGCCTATCTGGTGCAGATGCCGAAGGGGCTCACCGGGTACGGATTCGGCGCCTCGGTGCTGCGTGCCTCGGTCGAGTACCTGCTGCCCACCACGGTCGTCTCACTGCTCGCCGCTCAGTTCGGCGGGATGCTCGTCGGGCGGATCGGGGCGCGGTTCACCCTGACCGCCGGCGCCGTGTTCGGCGTCGCCGGGTTCGCGTGGCTGACCGCCGCGCACGACACCTCCGCCTCGATCATCCTCGCGGGCCTGCTGATCGGCGTGGCCGTCAGCTTCGGGTACGCGGCCATGCCGGCGCTCATCGTGGCGAGCGTTCCGCACCACCAGACCGGCATCGCCAACGGACTCAACTCCATCTCCCGTTCCGTCGGCAGCGCGATCGCCAGCGCGGTGATCACCTCGCTGCTGGCGTCCAGGACGATCGCGCACCTGCCGGCCGGAGTGCCCGCACTGCCGGCCGAGAGCCAGTTCACGCTGAGCTTCGCGATCGCCGGCGTCGCGTTCGTGCTGATCGTGGCGGTCGCGCTGGTCGGGCTGACCCGGGGGACGACGCCCGCGTACGTGGTCGACGAGATCGGCGAGAGCGCCTCCCCCGCGGAAACGGCGACCGGACCGACGGCCGGACCGACTGCCGGACCGACTATCGGGGCGACCGCCGACGAGGTCGCTGAAGTCGTCGCCGAATCCGCGGGGGAGCGGGCCGAGGAGAAGGCGGACGCCGCGACGGCCTGACCGGGAGCGCCCCTCGCATCCCCAGGTAGTCCCGTGGGACCGGGAACGTCCGAGAACGGCCGGGAACGCCGCGCACCGCCCTTCGGCGGGCGTGAGCCGTTCCCGGCCGTGGGGGCGGGGCGGGCGGGACTGCGGGGGGGGGGGGGCGGGGTGGGCCTGGTTTGGCAGTGGGTGTGAGTGTGGCGGGGAGGGTTCTCGGGGGGGGGTTGT